>QFQB01000086.1 GCA_003241475.1 Micavibrio aeruginosavorus | reverse complement strand
AGACTTTTCAGGCTTTCGGAAAGCCGCGCGTTGCCGAATAGGGCGCGAAGGGCGCGGCCAAGGTTCGAAGGGTTATAGTGCCCGTGGTTCAGGATATTGTTGAGCTGCGATATCCGCATCGTGCGGTTGTTGAAGTCATGGATCAGGCCGCGCAGGTCACGGAATTTATCGGGCGGGAAAATCCGTTCGCCCTCGCGTTCGTAAAAGCGGACGAGGTGGCGGGCGCGATATTTAGGTGTAGAGGTGTTTTCAGGATTCCGTAAAGTAAGGGCGGCGTTCAGGATGGCACCGGTGCTGGGGCCTGCAAACACATCCACCATATCGGCCATGCGAAGGCCTGTGTCTTGTTCGATATGCGACATGATTTGCGCCGGAACAATGCCGCGCAGACCGCCGCCATAGTTGAACAGGGTTATTACCGGTGGTGGTTTATCGAACAAAGGGCCGCCCTGAAGATCTTGTTTTTACTAAGTTATTATATAGCGCTTCGCGCAAGGACGCCAAGCAAAGCCTGTGATGCGCGGCAATAAAGCTGTTGGGTATTGAGCCGGGCGGAAAAAAACCGGGCACAAGGCCCGGCGAGTTGAACAGGGAGGTTTCACGTCTGGGAGACGTGGGACACTTAAGTCCCGCAACCCGAAGGTTGCAAGAGGACTTTATAATCGGAATCATGGACTTGTGTCCATTTACAATTATTGCGCACTGCTATGCAATAAATGCATGGCTTTACAGTTTTTATTAGAATTTTGTTTCACTGACGGTCTTCAGGAGGAAGTCTTTGAAGATGCCGATCCGCTTGGAATTGCGCCGCTCTTCCGGATAAACGAAGTAAACCTCCACCGGCGGGCGGACGGCTTCTGGCAGGATTTTAACGATGTTGTCTTCCTTGGCGATTAGATAATCGGGCAGGGCGGCAATACCCGCACCGGCTTTGACGGTTTCAAAAATCCCGTAAATCGAATTCATCATGATCGTATCGGCATTAGCTTCATCATGGATTTCGGCCACGCGGAAAAGCCAATTCGGGTCCGCAAACGGTGCCGGGCCGTTTTCAGGATAACCGATGAGCGTGTGCTTTTTCAGATCTTTGACGGTCTTTGGCGTTCCTTTGGCTTTCAGGTAATCCTTCGAAGCGCAGATGTGAAAGTTGATGCTGGTCAGATGACGCTGAATCAAATCCGGTTGTTCGGGCTTGTAAAGGCGAATGGCCGCATCGGCCTCGCGCATGTTGAGGTTCAGGATGCGGTCATCGTGAAGCATGGTTAACTGGATATCAGGATGCTCGGCGCGAAGCTGGGCCAATCTGGGCGCCAGCCACGTCGAGCCGATGAATTCGGCAACTGTGATGCGAAGCGGGCCTTCGGGAAGCTGGCGCGAGTCCGCAAGCTGTCCTTCAATCATGGCGAGCTTGCCGAAAATTTCGCTCGCTGTTTTGTGAAGCAATTCGCCTTCTTCGGTCAGGATAAGTCCGCGCGCATGGCGATGAAACAGCGTCACGCCTATGCTCTCTTCCAGCGTGCTGATCTGACGGCTGACGGCGGACTGGCTAAGGTTCAGCGTGTCGCCGGCATGGGTGAAACTTCCCGCTTCGGCGACAGCATAGAAAATACGCAGTTTGTCCCAATCCATTATTCCGCAGCCTCCGCCCGTTTGTCTTCGGCGGCTTCAAGCGCAGTCAAATAACGATCAGCCTCGAGCGCAGCCATACATCCCATACCGGCGGCGGTCACGGCCTGACGGTAGATTTTATCTTTGACATCGCCGGCGGCATAAACGCCTTCGATATTGGTGGCAGTGGAATCTGGAGCGGTGATTAGATAGCCTTCCTTATCCATGTTCAGCTTGCCTTTGAACAGTTCCGTTGCCGGATCATGCCCGATAGCGACGAACATGCCGTCCACATCGATTTCCTGCGTCTTGCCGTTCGTCGTATCTTTCAGCATAAGACCCGTAACGCCCGGCATATCGCCTTCGCCCGGCTTGATGCCTTTGACATCTACGACTTCAGCATTCCAGACGACTTTGACGTTATCTTTGGCGAAGAGGCGGTCTTGCGCGATTTTTTCGGCGCGCAGTTTGTCGCGGCGATGGATGAGCGTTACCTTTTTGCAGATGTTGGCGAGGAAGAGGGCTTCTTCCACGGCGGAATTTCCGCCACCGACAACGGCGACTTCCTTGTTCTTGAAGAAAAACCCGTCGCAGGTTGCACAGGCGGACACGCCCATGTTGCGGAATTGTTTCTCGCTTTCGAGGCCGAGCCAGCGGGCTTTGGCACCTGTACAAATGATGATGGTATCGGCTGTAAATATTTTGCCGGAATCGCATATGGCCGTGTAGGGGCGTTTGGCGAAGTTCACTTCGGTCACAAGGTCGTAAACCATTTCCGTGCCGACATGTTTGGCCTGTGCCTGCATTTGCTCGACCAGCCAAGGACCTTGAATGGCGTCTGCAAAGCCCGGGTAGTTCTCGACCTCGGTTGTAATCGTCAACTGGCCACCGGGCTCCAATCCCAAAATCTGGACGGGTTTCAGATTGGCGCGGGCCGCGTAGATGGCGGCCGTGTAACCGGCGGGGCCGGAACCTATAATCAAGACTTTGGTATGCTGTGTTTCAGCCATTATTTCCTACGTTATCTATGTTAGTTTACTGTTTGTGTTGTTGATTATATCTATAAGGCTTTCATATAGAGCGCCGCCTTGTATTCCCCAAGTATCCAGTCCTCTAGCCAATCCGGTATACTCTATTTTCCTGTCAGCCCTTACGTCGTTCTGAAGATTGACAAAAAAATGCAAAATTGCCTTCTTGCTCTCATCCGTCCAGCCTTTGTCGGCTTCTTCCGCATTAACCGGTTGATTTAACGTAGCTATAGCGGCTTCAATTTTTGCAGTAAGCATGTTCTTGATTAATATAGAGCGCGTTAGCGGCGGTAAAGGGGATTTTGGGGGTTTCCCCCATCAGGAGGCCATGCGTCGCAGTATTTCCGCCGCCACAAGGGTAGAATCGGCCAAAGGCGTGTAGGTCCAGTGCTCTAGAGCTCCCTCGAAAGGACGGATCGCCCCATATTCCAGCAAATGCTGATGGAAACGGTCAAAGCGCTTTGTGCCGCCTTCCATCCCGATCATATAGACCGGTTTACCCGTAGTGGCGGCATCGCCGAGCATGGAGGTGCTATCTGCCGTTACCAGCAACACATCCGCAAAGGACAGCATGCCGAAATAGGGGTTTTCGCCCGTGCCGTCCCAGAAGAAATGGGGGCGTTCGCCAAGACCGCGCAAAAGCGCTACTTTTTGGGAATCGCTCGTGCGACGGGATGCTGTAATCATCAGACCGCCGGGGAGGGCGGCAAGTTGCGCGCCGAGCTTTTCCATCGCGCTTTCCGAAATGGAATGGGCCTTGCTGTTGCCGCCAATAAGAACGCCTATGTGGGGCGAGGGCATCATGGCAAAGACAGGGGCGAAATCGTTCTTCGCTTTTGCCAGCTTCATCTGCGTGATGCGGTTGGGCGCGGCGTGGGTAACGACGACATTTTCGCCGCGGGTTGGATCATGATACGGCACCGCAACAAGGTCGAAATTTTTTGCGGCAATGCGTGGATCTTGAATCTGTACTGTAAATGTCTTGCCGCCGCTTTTCTTTTTGATGTAGCGCGAAGCCGCAATGCTTTTGCGGCCGGAAGCCAGCAACAAGTCGGGCCACGGTCCTTCAAGCGACGGCTTAAACGTGCAGGCGCATTCAAAGCCCAGATACGGGGACAATGTTTTCCAAGGTTGCGTCAGGGCGACGCGCTTTACGACAGGCTCTACGCCTAATGCTTCGGCGATTCCAAGGCATTGGTTTTCCGTTCCGGCCATGCCTTCTGTGATGACCCAGCATTGCAGGGATTTCGGGTTGACACTCATGCGAAGATCAATATCTTGACGGCCGCAATAAAACCACTTGTAATTCTCATCCCGCAACTTTATATCAACGAAACTTGAAAGCACAGCAATGAATTTGCGTGTTTGTGTAACAAATTAACAAAAGTGAACCAATGCGTCGTATCAAGCTCGATAAAATAGACAAGAAAATCCTCAAAGACCTGCAGGCTGATGGCCGCATCACCAATGTCGAGTTGGCCAAACGCGCCGGAATCTCTGCGCCTCCTTGCCTGCGCCGCGTCCGTTCTCTGGAAGAATCGGGTTTTATCAAGGGCTATCATGCCGTCATCGAGCCGCAAGCCATGGGCTACGGCATTACCGTATTCGCGCTGGTGCGTCTGACGTCCCAAGCAGAATCCGATCTTAAATTGTTCGAAGATACCTGCCGTTCGTGGCCGCTGGTCCGCGAATGCCACATGCTTTCGGGCGAGGTGGATTTCATGCTCCGCATCGTTGCCAAGGATTGGGACAGCTACCAGCGTTTCCTGACGGAGAACCTGACTTCCGCTTCAAACGTGACTTCTGTCAAGACTATGCCGCTGGTTCGCACGGCCAAGGAAGAGCCGGGCGTGCCGATCGAGGTTGAATAAGCGGCAAAGCGGATTAGGTTGTTTTCTATGAATATCACGATGCTCAAATCCAAGATTCACCGCGCTACTGTTACCCAGTGCGATCTTCATTATGAAGGCTCTCTCACCATCGATGTTGCGTTGATGGAAGCAAGCGGCATTATCGCGCATGAACAGATTGATGTTTTAAATATCAACAACGGCGCCCGCTTTACAACCTACGCCATTGAAGGCAAGCGCGGGAGTGGGATCATCGGCGTGAATGGTGCGGCGGCGCGTCTGGCGCAGAACGGCGATATGATCATTGTCTGCTCATACGGTAGCATGGATGCTGTCGAAGCAAAAACCTTCGAGCCTACGGTTGTTTTCGTTGATGAAAGCAACCTGCACGCAAAGGCCGTGAAGGTTTCTCACGCGGCGGCAGTTTAGCGCTTAGGCGTAAATCACTTCGATGATTTCGTAAGACGTGGCACCTTTAGGTGTGCGTATTTCTACAGTGTCTCCCATAGACTTCCCGATAAGTCCCCGTGCAATCGGAGATGTAATTGAGATGCGTCCTTCATCCGCATTGGATTCATATTCTCCAACAATCATTAGTCGACGTTCATTGTCGTCTTCATCGATAATGACAACGAGTGCGCCGAACTTCACGGATGTGTGGCCTACAAACTGAGCTGGATCAATAATATCGGCCGAGCCGATAACAGCCTCCAGCTCTTTGATCCGCCCTTCATTAAAGCTCTGACGTTCGCGCGCGGCGGAATATTCCGCGTTCTCTGATAGATCGCCGTGCGCGCGCGCTTCGGCAATTGCGGCCACAATTTCAGGGCGCGTTTCCGAAATGCGAAGACGCAATTCTTTTTCGAGAGCTTCGACGCCTTCACGCGTCATGGGGATTTTATCCATGGTCCATCACCTTAATCGTCACAAAAGAAAATCCGCCACGAATGGCGGAGCCTTTTAAACCTAGCCATTGCGGCAGGCTCCGTCAAGCGCCTGAAGGCCAAAACCCCCGGCGCAAACCGGGGGTTTTGTACCTAGGAAGCGGTAAAGTCTTAGTAGGCCGCGCCTTTTTTGTTGAAGTTATAGTTCGTCGTGGACGGACCGCTGGCAACACGGGCAGGGCCTTGTTTCGAGAAAACGCGATATTCGTCAATCGTGATGAGATCATCGTTATTCGTATCATTCATGTTGAACAACTCATATTCGTTCTCAAGAACGGCATATTTTTGAAACTCGTTGAAATTGATCGCGCCATCGCCGCTTGTGTCGATTTTGTGGAACTCGGCATCGCGGTTGCTGTACGTCGTTTCTGTCTTAACATAGCCTACGACTTGCTTGACTTCGCGGGCCTGAGCTTGACCTGCAACGGTTGCGGCAAGGGCGGCAACGCCCAAAAGCATAAATTTCTTCATTATTTTTCTCCTATCCATAAATTTACAAAACGATTACGGGCCTGCCAACGCAGAGGCATGGCATTGGTTCCATGGCCACGGACTGCACAGGAAATCAGCCGTTGGCGGCGCTGATTTCCGAATCATCTTCCTGATCTTTCCGGAAGTAGTCTTGAAGTGGTTTCACATCCATAGTACGGCCTTTCAGGGCGCGAATAGCCTGAACGCCCGCGCGGGCCGCTGTTAACAACGTATAATAAGGAATTTTATACGTTACCGCCATACGGCGGATATTCGTTGAGTCCGCCAGTGCCTGCGATCCTTTGGTCGTCGTATTGATCATGAAATGGATATCGCCGTTGATGATTGAGTCAACGATATGCGGTTGCCCTTCCATGACTTTGTTGATGCGCGTAACGTCCAGACCAGACTCTTTCAAAAGTTTGGCTGTTCCGCCCGTGGCGACAAGCTTGAACCCCATTTCTGCCAATTCGCGCGCAATAGGAACGAGGTTTTCCTTATCGCTGTCTTTTACGGACAAAAAGACGGTTCCTTGCTTGGGGAGGATGGTTCCGGCCCCGATCTGCGATTTTGCAAAAGCCTGCGCGACATCTTTATCCAGCCCCATGACCTCGCCGGTCGATTTCATTTCAGGGCCAAGCAAAACATCCGTGCCGGGGAAGCGGTTGAACGGGAACACGGGAGCTTTCACCGCCGTGTGATCCATCGACATGCCGGTCAGAAGATCGGAAAATTTCGAGAGCGGTTCGCCGGCCATGATGCGGGCTGCGATTTTGGCAACCGGAACTCCGGTCGCTTTGGCTACGAATGGCACCGTGCGCGATGCGCGGGGATTTACCTCAAGGATGTAGATATCATATTCTCCCGTTTCCTTGTTGCGTTTGAGCGCGAATTGCACATTCATCAGGCCTTTGACTTTTAGCGCTTTGGCAAGTTTGACCGTCTGCGCTTCCAGTTCTTTCACGGTTTTGAAGGGCAGGGAGTGTGGTGGCAACACACAGGCGGAATCGCCGGAGTGAACACCGGCTTCTTCGATATGCTCCATGATGCCGGAAATATAAACATCTTTGCCGTCAGCAAGCGCATCCACATCGATTTCAAGCGCGCCTTTCAAATAGCGGTCCAGAAGAACGGGGTTTTTGCCTGACACTTCGATGGCGCGGGCCATGTAGGATTTCATTTCCTCGATGGTATGCACGATCTCCATGCCTTGCCCGCCCAGCACATAAGACGGGCGGATAACAAGAGGGAATCCGATTTGTTCCGCTTTTTCCAAGGCTTCTTCTTCGGAAGAGCATAGCGCGTTATCTGGCTGACGCAGTTTCAGCTTGTGCAGGAGTTTCTGAAAGCGCTCGCGGTCTTCTGCCAAATCGATTGAATCTGTATCCGTACCCAGAATCTTGATGCCTGCGGCTTCGAGGTTGTGGGACAATTTCAGCGGCGTTTGCCCGCCAAGCTGGACAATCACGCCGTGAATTTTTCCGTTCTTTTCTTCCGCGCGGATGATCTCGATAACATCTTCGGCAGTCAGAGGCTCGAAATACAAGCGGTCGGATGTATCGTAGTCCGTGGAAACGGTTTCAGGGTTGCAGTTGATCATGATCGTCTCATAACCTGCTTCTTTGAGCGCATAGCAGGCATGGACGCAACAGTAATCAAACTCGATGCCTTGGCCGATGCGGTTCGGGCCGCCGCCGAGGATGACAACCTTGTTGTTGGCTGTGGGTTCAACTTCGGTTTCGGCGGACGACAATCCATCGCCTTCATAGGCCGAATACATATAAGGCGTTTCCGACGGAATTTCGCCCGCGCAGGTATCAATGCGCTTGTACACCGGATGAATATCATGTTTCAGCCGGGCCTTGGTGACGGCTTTTTCTTCGACACCGACTAGTTTAGCAAGGCGACTATCCGAAAAGCCCATTTTCTTGATGGACATCCAGCCTTGCGCATCGACGGGCAGGCCTTTTTCCTTGATCGATTTTTCCTTGTCCACGATGTTTTGAATGCGTTTCAAAAACCATTTATCGATTTTGCAGGCTTCGTAGATTTCATCGAGCGAAAAGCCGTGGCGAATAGCCTGTGCAACGTAAAGCAAGCGGCGCGGGGCGGGGTTGGAGATGGCGGCGCGGATTTCATCATGGTCCGGCGTTTCGTTTTCGCCGATCTTCATATCGTTGAATCCGTTCAGGCCGTCTTCGAGGGAGCGAAGGGCTTTTTGCATGGCTTCTTCGAAACTGCGTCCCATGGCCATGGCTTCGCCGACGGATTTCATGGATGTGGTCAGACTGCGTTTTGTGCCGCGGAATTTATCAAAGTTGAAGCGCGGGATTTTAACGACGACATAATCGATGGTCGGTTCGAACGAGGCCGGCGTCTTGCCGCCTGTGATGTCGTTTCCAAGCTCGTCAAGCGT
>QFQB01000182.1 GCA_003241475.1 Micavibrio aeruginosavorus | reverse complement strand
ATTGTTCTACAATCCGCCCGAACGCGGGTTCGAGCGGGAGATCAGAAAGCGCCTCGATTACTGGGCCAAATTAAGGAACGCGCGCGATGCTTGATATTTTGAGGGCCTACAAGCCGGATGAGAATGAAGTTCAATATTTAAAGGATATCCGATCCCTGATTGAAACAGGCGGCGATGCCTGCTACTACCGCGATCATTTCAATCCCGGACACATGACGGGATCAGGCTTGTTGATCAGCGCGGATGGCCAGCGCGTTTTGATGAACCATCACGCGATCATGGATATCTGGTTCGGCTTTGGCGGCCATGCGGACGGCGAACAGGATATGGCCAAGGTGGCGCTTCGCGAGGTGATCGAAGAATCCGGCATCGAGGATATTGAATTTTTGCATGACGGCATTTTCGATGTCGATGTGCACGACATTCCGCCGAACCTGAAAAAGAACGAGCCGGCCCACAAGCATTTCGATATCCGGTATTTGTTCCGCGTGCGCAAGGCTGCCAACGAAAATTTCGTTATCAGCCCTGAATCGAACAATATGCGCTGGTGCACGTTCGAACAAGCGCACCGGCTGGCATCCCCCGCCGACCACAGCATCCACCGTTTGCTGGACAAATGGCGTTTTAATCTGTAAAACCCTGATATGAATATGATTTTAGCCATCGCGGCGGGCGGGGCCATAGGGTCCGTGTTGCGCCATTATGCGGGACAAGCGACCATGCTGTTGCTGGGCATGACGTTTCCCTATGGGACGCTGTTCGTTAATATCGCAGGCTCTTTCGTTATGGGCGTGCTTGTAAGCCTGTTTGCCCTGCAAGGGAACGCATCGCCTGAACTGCGCGCGTTTTTGACCGTGGGATTGCTTGGCGGGTTTACAACCTTTTCCAGTTTTTCGCTGGATGCCGCCGCATTGTATGAGCGCGGGGAGCCGGCATCGGCCGCGCTTTATGTCGCGCTTTCTTTGGTTTTATCGCTGTCGGCGATTTTCGCCGGCTTGTTTTTGGGAAGAAGTTTCGCGGCATGAAAGACGTTCAG
>QFQB01000085.1 GCA_003241475.1 Micavibrio aeruginosavorus | reverse complement strand
CCCTCTTTTTCAAGGATAAACTGGCTTTGAGGGTTTGCAATATGTCTTGTGCGGGATTATAACGGCATCCACACGAACAATATCAGGGTTTTAGAAAGACTTATGGCCAAGGAAGATCTCATCGAATTCAAGGGAGTTGTCTCCGAAGTTTTGCCGAACGCTATGTTCCGCGTAAAGCTGGAAAACGATCATATGGTTCTGGCGCATACCGCCGGTAAAATGCGCAAAAACCGCATCCGTGTTCTCGAAGGCGACACTGTTGTTGTTGAAATGACCCCGTACGACCTGACCAAAGGTCGCATCATCTTCCGTGAAAAGTAAGATCATCCTGGCTAGCGCGTCTCCGCGGCGCGTGGATCTGCTCTCGCAGATCGGCATCACTCCCGATAACATCATTCCTGCCGACATTGACGAAACGCTTTTGCAAAACGAGTTGCCGCACACCTTCGCGCAACGTTTGGCCAAAGGCAAAGCGCAAAAAATTGCGGCCTCGAACAATGACGCTTACGTTCTTGCTGCCGACACGGTTGTCGCCTGTGGCCGACGCGTTCTGGACAAACCTACTGATGCCGATGACGCACGCCGCATTTTGAAAATTCTATCGGGACGCAGGCACACCGTTTACGGCGGCATCTGCTTGATCGGTCCTGATGGAAAAATCCGCGAAAAACTGTGCAAGACGATTGTCTCTTTCCGCCGGTTGTCAGAGGCCGATATCGAGGCGTATATTCAATCCGGAGACTGGAAGGGCAAAGCAGGCGCTTACGCCATTCAGGGTCTGGCCGCAACGTATGTGAAATTCCTGTCCGGCTCCTACAGCAACGTGATCGGCCTTTCGCTCTATGATACGATGCGGCTTCTAGAATCCGCGGGCTACAAAAAGGGCTAATCTCTTGGATATCATGGTCGAAGAACTGGACGGCGGACTTTGGGTGGCGGCGACGAAGGGTGGCCGCCTGCAAGGACTTGAAGTCGATCCGGGCGGCGAAGAAGTCCGCTGGGGTGCAATCTACCGTGCCAAGGTTATGCGCATCGACAAATCCATGGACGCCGCGTTCGTCTCGCTCGACGGAACGAATGAGGGGCTCTTGCACAACGCCGATGTGCGCTTGCGTAATGCCAACGGCACCCTTATCAAGGGTGGCGCGGTCGCCGTCGGCAAACTGCTGCAGCCAGGTCAAATGGTTACGGTGCAGGCGAAAAGCGGCTACCTACGCCACGACGATGAATTCGAATTCATCCGCGAAGACAAGACTCCCAAGGTCAGCATGGATATTACCCTGCCTGGCCGTTTCCTCATTTACGCGCCGTTTCTGGATGGCAATCAGGTGTCATCGCGCATCCGCGCCAAAAAACTGCGCGAGCAATTGATGAGCATGATGCAAGGATTCGAGCCTTTGAAAGGCTTGATCCTTCGCGCCTCTAGCGAAGACACACAAATGGATATCCTTCTGCGTGAAGCCAAAATACTTCAGAGCAAATGGAAAGAGCTGGAGCCCGCCCTTACGGGCGACAAGCCCAGACTCATCATGAACGGCGCGGATGCCTTTCAGCGTACGATCGGCGATCAGGCAAGCGGCAACATCGAACGCATCGAAGTTATCACGATGGACCGTTACAAAGAGATCGAGGAATGGTGCGAGATCTTCGGCCCGGACCTTGTTCCCAAAATCACGCCTATTGAACTGGAAGATCCGCAAGCAGAACTAGCGCTGTTCGATTATCGCGGTCTGCTCGGCGATATCGAAGACCTGTTTCAGGACTATGGCCTGCTGGTCAGCGGTGGCAGCATCATCATTCAGCAAACATCCGCCCTCACAGCCATCGATGTTAACCGCGGCGGCGACGACCGTCCGGCCATGGAGGTCAATCTCGAAGCGGCTCATGAAATCGCACGACAAGTGCGCCTTCGCAACCTCGGCGGAATCATCATGATCGATTTCCTCAAACTGACCAAAAAAGAAGACCAGAAGGCGTTTTTGAAAGCCCTAGAGCCGATTTTCGACACCGACCCCTGTACGGTGCAGATTCACGGGCTGACCAGCCTCGGCCTGCTTGAAATCACCCGCAAGCGCCGCACGCCGCCCCTGTCGGAACGCCTTGATAACGTTGAAAGTTTGAACACTTAAAACGCCTCAAATTGGGGGTGGACAGCCCCTATTCTTTCTTCTATAAGAGCGTCTTACCGAAAGACACCCCATGTGGGCCCAGGTAGCTCAGTCGGTAGAGCAAGGGATTGAAAATCCCTGTGTCGGCGGTTCGATTCCGTCCCTGGGCACCATTTATATTGTTGTCACTTTCCATTTCGTGTCTGGTATATCTGTCCAACGAAGGTTATTGTTTTGCAATGCAACAATCCCCCAAGCGCATTCTAATCTTCAGTTGGGAGTTTCTCCCTTTTCACGGCGGCATAGCAACCTATTGCGCAGAGATGGCACAAGCCGCCGCCGAAGCGGGAAATCAGGTAACGGTCGTTTGCCCCGACTACCATCAGGACAACAGTAGCGAAGATTCCAAAAAGCCCTACAAGGTGCATCGCTTTCCGGGTTTGCATTATTCGACCAAACAGTTGCCGCGCATCATGTTCGAAGCACTGAAGATCAATCCGGATGACTACGATATCATCCACGCGGCGGAATGGTCGGCTGTCGTAGGCATGCACCTGATCCGCCCGCTTAAAAAATTGCCCTTTATTGCTACCGTTCACGGCACCGACATTTTCGGCTATGACACATCGCGCGTCTTGCGCACACTCAAAGCCACAGACACGCTCAAGCATGCAAAATACATCGTAACCAACAGCGATTTCACAGCGCGGCTGACAAAGGATTACCATCCATATATTGATCCGCAAAAAGTGCGTCCGACGCTACTCGGCGTCAACCCGTGGTGGTTTGAAACGGCGAAGGACACGAACGACCTACGCAACCGTTACGACATCGCACCTGACAAAAAGATCATTCTGACCGTTGCCCGCCTCGATGAACGCAAAGGCCACCGTACCGTTCTCAAGGCGCTTGCATTGCTTCCCCAAGAAGACAAAAACAAGCTGGTCTATGTCATTGTCGGAAAATATGGAAGCGATGAGTATGTCGCCGAATTGAAAAATCTGGCAGAGGCTTGCGGCGTCCGAGTTCTTTTTGCAGGTGGTATCGACATCGAAGACGTCCGCAGTTTCTACAAGACCTCGTGGCTGTTTTGCATGCCGGGTGAGTTCCATCCCAAACGTATCGAAGGATTCGGCCTCGCCTATCTGGAGGCGGCGGCGCAAAAACTTCCCGCCCTTGCCACGCCCATCGGCGGTGTACCCGAAGTTGTGGTGAATGGGCAAACCGGCACGCTTATAAACGATGTCACGCCGGAAAAGCTTGCGCTGGAAATATCCGACCTTTTGAAAAATCCGGAAAAAGTATCAGCTATGGGTGAAAAAGCCTACGAATGGGCACAAAAATTTACCTGGAGCCGCTGTGTAGGACAGGCTTATGACGACTGAAAATCCTGAAGTTCCGAATCTTGAAGACGAAGAACCTATCGTTCCCGTTCCAACGGCGACCATGCCGCACTATGGCGATCAATCTGCCGTTGCGCGGGGTGCCATGTGGTCGATCCTCAATCAATCGGCAGCGCAAATTCTCGCGCTCGTCGTATTTCTGATTACGGCGCGCTTTGTTTCCAAAGAAGATTTTGGGATCATGGCCGTCTGTATGCTGGTCGTCGAAGGCTTTAAACAGGTTGCCCTTGAAAGCGTCGGGATTTCCATTTCCGCACGCAAGGACCCGACCGACAAAGAATACAATGCCTGCTTCATGATCATTCTGGTCGGAAGTATTGTTTGTGCTAGCATCGCCTATCTCTCGGTTGATCTAATTGCGGATATGCTTGGCAATCCAGCCATTGCACCGGCCCTGCACTGGGTTTGCCTTTTAATTCTCACGATAGGCTTAACGCGCACGCACGAAGCTTGGTTCGAAAAGCATCTGCAGTTCAAAAAAATGACAATCCGGTCTCTTCTCTCGATCGGGATCGGCGGCGCAGTTGGCATATACATGGCTATCCACGGGTTCGGCATTGCCAGCTTGATCGCGCAACAACTCGTTACAGCGCTGGTTGCACTGGTCTTCTTGTGGCTCGCCACAACATGGAGACCAAGCCTGAACATCGAAATGAAAGATGTAAAAGATATTTTAAAATATTCGAAATTCGTTTCGATGAACGCAGGAATTGCCTATCTGAACGGGCAGAGCGATGTGTTCTTCTCCACATACTATCTGGGTGCCGCCAATACCGGCCTCTATAACTCCGGCAAGCGCATTGTGACTGCCGCCCATATGATGCTGGTGAATGGTATCAGCCGCGTGGCATTGCCCGCTATGGCCGCGAGTAGCGATGAAAACCGCGCCAACAATTACCTGAAATGGAACAGGCTGACGACCTTGTTTCTTGCGCCGGTTTACGTAGGTATCGCCCTTTTGGCGGAAGACACGATTTCCATCCTTTTGGGCGACAAGTGGATCGAGGCCGCGCCAATTCTATCGGTCCTTATTCTCGCCTCCTATTTTACGCAAATAGACAAATACAATTCCAACCTGCTTTTGGTCCTTTACAAGCCACACTGGCAAAGCGTTTTTACAACGACGGGGGCGATTCTGAACATTGTAATCTTGTACCTGTTCACTCGTCACGGCGTGGTCTGGCTGGCATTTGGCTATCTGGTCAAAACATCGGTGATGTACCCGCTCAGCGTCTATATTTCGACAAGGCTCTTGAACATATCGTTCTGGAGCGTTTGGAAAGAACTGGCGCCATCGCTCATTTCTTCGGGGATAATGGCCGCGGCATTGTTGGCGGGACGCGAGTATTTTGAATCGTTCAACCCGTTCATCTCTATCGCCATTCAGGCCCCGCTCGGCGCACTAATCTATTTTGGAAGCATGTGGGTTATCGCACGCAAAAGCATCGAAGAAGTGATTGCAGGCGCAAAACTGGTCTTGCCGAATAAAAAGGCCGCTTAAAAAGATTTGCTCAAAGAAAACAGCACGCGTCCGCCGACATCCGTTTGATACTTCGGCTCCTGATCCGCCGAACGCGTCATCGGAATGGCCAGATTAAGGTCCATGTTCCAACCTTGATTTAAAGTGGCTCTTACGCCGAAACCGGTAGAGGCGGCAGATATTTTATCATCCGCACCATTATCGATGTTCCAGATTTTTCCGATGTCGTAGAAAATATACGGTTGCGCCAGAACGGATGTTTTGAATATCGGCACCTCTGTATTGTAGCGAACCTCGAAGGATGCCGCGACGCCATGATCGCCGGTAATTTCGGACGGGTCGTAGCCGCGGCCAATCTGCCCGCCACCAAAGCCGAACTCTTCAGATGATAATAACGGGTCCAGCGCATATTGCCCGTTCACAACGCCATACAGCTCAAAATTATTGGGCAAAGCCTGAATACGGCCCACCAGCATCTCGAATTTGTGAAAATCCGATTTTCCGTCCAGACGTGACAAATATTCCGATCCAGACTCCCGTACGCCCAGAATATCCAGACCTTGTGAATAGTGGATATCGGCCACATTGTATCCAGCCCAGGCGTCTGTGAAATTGAGGTTCAAACCCGTCTTTAAAATGCGCAGGCGGTCGTCATACAACTCTTCGCCCAGAATTTTCGTGCGCGCGTTTTTCCATTCAAACCCACCGTCGATATTCAAGGTCATGTCGCGCTGTCGTATCAGCGGATAAGAAATATTGACCTCATTGCTCTGCGAAACGCCCTTGATATCTAGAATTGAAAGCGAAGAACCCGGTTCTGTATGCGTAAGCGAACTGGATAAGGTCGCCATCGCGCCGGATGCTCCGAAGACAGGCGTACTATAGGAAAGCGAGCCGGATTTCTGCTCGTCGATCGGCATGGCGGAAAACAATGTCACCGACGCCTTGCTGTATGCAGGACCGACGTGGAAAATATTTCCCGTAGCCCGCATCTGCACAGGACCGGAAAAAACCGAGCCATGATCGTCCAGTGCTACTATACCGCGTTGATCAGCGGACGGACTTTTTTGCAAGACCAGTCGCACACCACCGGCCTCTTCCTGAGCTTTGGGGGTGGCAAGCACAGCGCTGACATCCAGATCCGGCAAATCGTTCAGGATCAGCATCAAACGCTCAAGCGTGCGTACATTCAAAGGATGCATGTCTTTGATACGCTTTATCGCATCATCAATCACAGGGGATGGGCGAATATCCGGTGCGATTTCAACTTCGGAAACATGGCCTTCGATAACGGCCAAACGAACCTCACCACCTTGAATGTTCTGATTGGGAATAACGACCTTTGTCAGCGCATATCCGTCATCAAGATATTTTTGCTGCACCTTCGCCATGATGTCGAACAAGGTCGCAACGGAAATTTCCTTGCCCAGATGTTCATTGTAGAGCGCCTGAAGCTCTTGAGGCTCATACGCGGTCATGCCTTCGTACCAGACATGCTTGAGAACGAACTTCAGATTTTCGGCTCCGGCAGGCGTCAGGGGAACAGCGGCTTTCGGACGAACTTCAGTTTCCAAAGAGCGGTCGGGAACGGGCTTCCTTTCCTGATTTTCCAATGCGCGTCCGGGATCGACAGAACCCGGCAAAACCATGTCTTGCGCGCAAACAGGCATCGCCGCAAGCATGGTGCACGCCGACGTCACACATAACAGACGCGCAAAACGCGCGCTAGCCGCAAAAGCCTTGGGCTTCATATTCGCTTTCAAACAAAGGCTTACAAAAGAACCCGTTATACACGCCGCCCCCATGGGGGACAATGGGACCCCTGCAACTTGGTAAAAACTATAAGCATTATTAGAAATGTCTTATGCAACAACTCTGCTGATGGCAACTTTCCAGCCAGCATAGGATTCCTCCCGCAAGGCTGGTGTAATGCAAGGCTCGTACCGCCGTGCCACTTTCCATTGCGAACCAATCTCATCTAATCCGCCATACACGCCTGCCTGCAGTCCCGCCAGATAGGCCGCGCCCAGTGCTGTCGTTTCGGCAATAGCGGGAATTTCGACAGGCTTTTCGATCATGTCGGACAAAAACTGGCACATGAAATGATTGGCGACGAGCCCACCATCGGCGCGAATAACTTTGGGATCATGTCCCCCATCCGCAATGAAGGCATCCATGAGATCCCGGGTCTGGTATCCTTGCGCCTCCAGCGCGGCACGGACGATATGGGCGCCTGTGGTGCCGCGCGACAACCCGGAAATAATCCCCCTCGCTTCCGGCTTCCAGTACGGGGCGCCAAGGCCGGTGAAGGCCGGCACGAAATAGACCCCGCCGTTGTCTTTGACCGATGTCGCGATGCCTTCGGTTTCCGAAGCATTCTTGAAAAGTTGCAGCCCGTCGCGCAACCATTGAATGGCCGCGCCCGCCACGAAGATCGCGCCTTCGATCGCATAATGGGTTTGCCCCTCCAGCCTGTAGCCCACAGTCGTCAGCAGACGGTTTTCGGAAAAACGGAATTTTTTGCCGATATTCATCAAGGCAAAACACCCCGTGCCGTAGGTGGATTTGACCATGCCTTCCTTGAAGCAGGCTTGACCGATAAGAGCTGCCTGCTGGTCCCCCGCCATGCCGCCGATGACGTAAGATTTTCCGAGCAAAGCAATATCGGTTTTGCCGAACGCATGGACATTGTCATGAACTTCGGGAAGAAGGCTTCGCGGAATATCAAATATTTTCAGGAGATCGTCGTCCCAGCGGTTCTCGCGGATGTTATAAAGCATGGTGCGCGAGGCATTCGTCGCATCGGTCGCATGCACGCGCCCGCCTGTAAGACGCCACAGCAAAAAGCAATCCACCGTGCCGAACGCAAGATCGCCTTTTTCAGCCTTGGCGCGCGCGCCGGCAACATTGTCCAGCATCCACGCGATTTTCGTTGCCGAAAAGTAAGGGTCGAGTAGCAAGCCCGTTTTGGCCGAAACCGCGCTCTCCAATCCCTTTTCCTTCAATGCGGCGCAGACATCGGCGGTGCGGCGGTCCTGCCAGACGATGGCATTGTAGATCGGCTTTCCGCTTTTGCGATCCCAAAGGATTGTCGTTTCACGCTGATTGGTGATACCGATACCCGCAAGACGCGAAAATTCATCGGCATTCTCTTTTTGCAATGTCTGCACGGCCCAAAGAGTGTCGTTCCAGATATCTTCAGGGTTCTGCTCTACCCAACCGTTGTTAGGCGTGTACAGCTTCAATTCCTTTTGACGCAAGCCTATGATATCGCCCTTAGCAGAGAACAAAATCGCGCGCGAAGATGTGGTCCCCTGATCAATTGAAAGCAAGACGGGAGACGATGTCATGATGCGACCTTGCGCTGACGCAAGTAATCCGGCATGGCCGCCTCGAGCGCCAGCATGGTCTTCTTTTCAAGATGTAGCCCCAGTTTTGTCCGGCGCCATAATATATCTTCGGCTGATCGGGCAAATTCGTGTTCGATCAGATACCGTATTTCAACCTCGTAAAGCCCGCC
>QFQB01000084.1 GCA_003241475.1 Micavibrio aeruginosavorus | reverse complement strand
GCAGACGCACGAAGTTTTCTTCAGGCTCGAAGTGAAGGTCGGAGGCTTTGATTTTAACTGCCTCGGATACGAGAGCATTGACCAGACGCACGATCGGATGCGAATAAGCCTCTTCTTCAGTCAGGCCCGTTACATCCAGTTTTTTGTCGTCGGTGCTTTCAAGCTCTTTAAGAATATCGTTGACCTTGGATGCATACCCATAGGCCGCATCGATGGCTTCGGACAAAACCGTCGGCGTCGTCACAAGAGGTTTGACGACCATGCCTTTGGGAAGGAAACGGCGAAGAACGTCCATGGCCACCACGTCATAAGGATCGGCCATCGCAATGCGGGCGTTGATGCCGTCGATCGAAACGGGAAGAATTTGATGTTTGACCGCAATCTTCTTTTCAACAAGCGCGAGCGCGGCGCCGTCGATTACGGTGACTTTAGGATTGAAAACTTCGAAGCCGGATGTTTCGGCCAAAAAGGTTGAAAGCAGTTCGTCGCTGATAAAACCCAGATCGACCAGAACCTCGCCCAGCATCTTGCCGGAAATTTTCTTTTCCTGAAGCGCGACGTTCAACTGGTTGGCGGTGATGATGCCCATGGAAACGAGACGGTCGCCGATACGGGCGCGGTTGCCCTCCTCGTCATAGCCGGCGGCGCCTGCACGCTGAACGTTTTTTCTCTCGACCACGGCGATCTGACGGCTATCGGAAAACTCTGCCTCCTCGTTTTCCGGGCGGTCGTCTATGATTCTTTCCAATTTTGTGTAGGACCCTTTTTCGGCTTCCACAGGCTTCATATCGTCAAAAGACAGGCCGCTGATGTCGATCTCGCCGATATCGCCCTCGATAACCAGTCCATCGTCTTTGCCGGAGAATTTTTTCTGCATAACCCGTTCCAAGTCTTAAAGAATTTCGAATAGCCTTCGCGGCCCGAATGATATTGGGCCAAGCTAAAGGGTACACAGGATTGGTTAACAAATGGCTACGATTACGCCTACATGATGCCAAGAGTCTGGCATAAAAGGCAAAAAACGCCGGAGGAAGATTTCATAAACGGTTGCATAGCTCTGGAAGATGGCATAGCGCTTTTATAGCCCCTGCTAAAGCCTAATTTTTTGAGAATACGAAGAAGCCGGGTCTGATCCCGGCTTTTTTCATGCTTATATTTATATTTTATGAAAATGGCGCGCCCGAAGAGATTCGAACTCCTAACCTCCTGATCCGTAGTCAGGTGCTCTATCCAATTGAGCTACGGGCGCGTGTCTTTGGTCAAGAACGGGCGGACCATACATCAGCCCCCGCCCCCCATGCAAGCCATAAATAGCCCCGTACGTCCATGAAAGTTTTTGTGAATGTTTTGTAGGGCCTTAGGCTGTTCCGCTTGACTTAATAAGGTAATTCGGTTGATTTAGGACATCCGTACGAGTTAGGACCTGATTGCGTCCCCCAATAGTCACTGGAAAAAGACATGAAGATCAATATGTTCATCAAATCGAGCGCCCTGCTTGCGATCCTCGCGTCAGGCACAATATGCGGCATGACATCCGCCAGCGCTCAGGTTGACATGAAGAAGCGCCCGTCACTGGTTATTACGAACCAGTCGATGGCCGGAAATTCCGCCTCGCCTTCGCCGTTGTACAATGGCCCGTCCCGCACGCCGGACATTACCCCAGCTCAGGTTTCGGGCGGCGCGTACTTCCAACCAACACGCACCGTTGTCGCGGAAAAAGTAGACGAATTGAAATCCGACCTGTTTGGTTTGCAAGGCCGCGTGAACACACTTTCGAACAATTTGAAATCCATGCGCCAGCGTAGCCTCGGTCAATCCGCCGAATACAATGCATCGGTCGCCACGATCAACACGCAGCTTCAATCGGGCACCACGCCCGGCAACCCGCGCCTCGTTCAAAAACTTCAGGTGGCGCAAGGCAACCTTGATAAACTCTCGCAAAATGTGGCCGATCTGAATGCCATGGCCGTCGAAGCCGCGAATGCCGCCTCCATGGGTTCGTTCCTTCTCGAAGCCTGCCGCTCGGCCTATGGCTTGTCCGGCGCTGTCGAAGAAGACCATGCCGCCCTCGCGCAAGTTGAAGACCAAGTCAATGACACGATCGTGAAAATCGACCGCGTGCTGAACGACGTGAATGACGACATCACCCGCACGGCCGCGTACCTGAGCGCTGAGCGCAGCAACATCCGCACGCTGTCGCTGGCCGTTACCAACGGCGACTACTATGGAGGCTCGCTCTCCTCGCGTCCATTCTCCAGCGCTCCGCCGTCAACAATGATGCAGCCTGCCAGCATGAGCGCCGGCGCTTCGGTTATGCCGTCTCCCGCCATGCCGCTTTCCGGCCCCCGTCCGCTTGTTAAAATCAAATTCGACCAGCCGAATGTCGATTATGAACAAGCCGTCTACATGGCCGTGAACGAAGCGATGCAGAAATACCCGAACGCGCGTTTCGAGCTGATCGCCGTCAATCCATCGGGAGGAAATGCGGCACAAGTGGCCATTGAAAGCACACGCGCCCGCCGCAACGCCGAGATGGTTTTGCGCTCGCTTTCGCAGATGGGCATTGATGTCAACAAAATCGATCTCTCGACGCAGCAAAGCGCAGAGGCGAAGAGCAACGAAGTCCATATTTTCATCCGTTAGGATTTAAACCGTGTCAAAAACAACGCGCATCCTGATCGGGGCTATCGCAACAGTCTTGATTATATGCGCTGGTCTTGGCATGGGAATCTACCTCAACGATCAGCAGATGAAGCGCGGTAGCGCGCCCGCCGCAAGCGAAGCCAAAAAAATCGAAGCGAATTTCAACACTTATGATGTCAGTCCCGCTTCGCGCGGACTCAGCATCCAAACGGTTGATATCGACATTCAACCCCGCGGCAACATCGCCTTTCTCATGATGGATAAAGCCGATGCGGCAGAGATCAAGACCGGCCAGAAAATCCTGCTCTATGATCAAGGCGGAATGTTGATCGACACTCTGGGCGAAATAACGGCCGTGACTCTGGGCATCAATCAATTTGACGGCAAAGTCACCATTCAAATGAAGTTGAACGGGGACGACAAGGTTGCCGTCGATAACGTCGTCAGAGGCCGCATTGTCGTTGACCGGGTATCGGATGCAATCCGCCTCCCTTTGAGCGCGCTTGCAAAAGACAAGAAAAATGAACCTCACGTTTGGGAGGCCGTCGAGAACAGCGACGGCACACACACGGCTTATTACAAAAGCGTGATCATTCCTGTTACCACCTATGACTTTTTCGTTATCAAGCCGCAAAAACACTTTGGCAATCTCTTCATCCTGAATCCGGATGAAAAATTGCAAGAAGGCCAGAAGATCAACGTAAATAAAATGCTTTATGCCGGTCCGCCGCAGACCGACGACATGCGCATCGAATCCTTGATGGAAACGCGCGCGCGTGCACGTCTTTCGGAAATGCGGGAAAAAGCCATCGCCGCGGGAACGCTTAAGCCTGAAGAGCCGGGCACCGCAACGGCAGGTTGCCCTCAAGCGCCGTCCGAGACAAAGGATTTTATCGGCAAGATCAAAGAGCTTTCCACGCCTGTGCAATCCTTGCCGGTTGCTCCGTAGCGATTGCCCCTTTCGCTCTGCATTGATATAACCCGCTCAAAGCTGTCTCCGTAGCTCAGATGGATAGAGCACAGAATTCCTAATTCTGGGGCCGTGGGTTCAACTCCCGCCGGAGACGCCATTCATTAAAAAAATAAGAAAAAAACCCTTCCGTGGGGACGGAAGGGCTTTCAAATTTGAAGGAGGTTTTCCTGTGTGTGGGAAGAATAACCTCTAGCGGTATTTTTCTACCAAGACTGTGTGGGTCTTCGATGGCCCATATATTCCATATTTTATGAAGCGAGTCAACAATACTTTTGAAAAAAATGCGATATACTTTGTTTTTTTACAAGTTTTAGGGCGCTAACCTCAAAAATGCCTAATTTTTGAAATAAAATTACAAAAATTACAGCCCGTGCCTAGTACGGATAGTAGCCAAAAGCGTTTTGGCCCCCTCTTCAACCAACTCATAAACCAAATCAAAATCCTTCTGGCCCCCATAGTAAGGGTCCGGAACGTCCCGCAAAGCCGATAAAAACATGGACAATGAGCCGCGGCCGGCGCCCCTCGCCAATCTGTCTAGAAAAGCATGATGTCCGGCATCCATGGCCAGAATGTAATCGAATGTACCAAAATCGTCAGTCTCAAACTGCCGCGCCCGCAAATTTCGCATATCCACCCCTCGCCTCAGCGCCGTGACAATAGACCTGGGGTCGGGAGGATCACCGATGTGATATCCATGCGTTCCGGCGGAATCGATCAAGAAGCGGTCTTCCAAACCCGATTCGCACAGCAAATGGCGGAAAACGGCTTCCGCTGTCGGGGAGCGGCAGATATTCCCCGTACAAACGAACAAAACACCGATTTTTTCCTGATTGGCGGCCATGCCCCAGCTTAACCAGATGCTCCCGCTATGTATAGTAACACCTTCTAATATCAGGAGGTTTTTGTACATGCCGACAGCATGAAAATCTTTGATTGTGGGATCGCGGAAATCCCGATAGATATGCTGGCAAAACCCCGACAAAACCTTAGAAAACACTTTCGTTTTGCAGGGCACAAAGGCATCATCGACGCATGCAGACAGCACTCCCTGAACGGGCACGGCTCAAGTGGTAATGGCAGACACAATTACAGATCAAATCGAAGACAAGGTTTCCGTTCGTATCGCGACCACCGCGGCAGAAATAGAAGCCTCGCAGCGCCTGCGCTATGCGGTATTTTACGAAGAACAAAACGCTGTGGCCGACGAGAAAATGTCCGTCCTGAAAATGGATTTCGATGAATATGACGCAGTCATGGATCACCTGATCGTCCTAGACGACAGCCTGCCCAAAGATGAACGCATTGTCGGCACATACCGCATGATGCGCCGCGAGGTGGCGGATAAATTCGGCAAGTTTTATACCGATAGTGAATTCGACATATCGCCGCTACTTAACAGTGGTGCCGAGTTGCTCGAACTTGGCCGCTCCTGCGTACTCGCTCCATACCGTACGCGCCCCGTCCTGCAAAAGCTTTGGGAAGGTATCGCGCATTATGTCGCCGAATATAACATCGGCCTGATGTTCGGTTGCGCAAGCATTCCCGGAACGGACCCTCAAGCCGTAGCAGAACAACTTTCCTATCTCTATCATTACCACTTGGCGGCGCCGGAACTGCGTCCCCGCGCGCTTGAGAGCCGCTATATCGAGATGAATCTGATCCCAAAAGAAAATATTGATGCCAAAAGAGTTTTTGCATCACTCCCCCCACTGGTAAAAGGCTACCTTCGCTTGGGCGCCAGCATCGGTGAAGGCGCGATCATCGATTATCAATGGGGATCGATCGACGTTTGTATTGTTATGCCGACGCATCTTGTGACCGACAAATATCTCAAACACTATCAGCGCAAAACCAACGGCGGCATCCGCATCGACAACAGCTTTGCCGATCGCGTTCCTGCCAAGGTTACCTCCTGACCATGCGTAGCGCGATTGCCGTTCTGCGGCTGGGCCTGTTCTTTTTGTCCGGCGTTTTTACAGTGATTTATCAAAAAATCGTGCTGAGCTTTACAACAGGACCGATGGCCTTTGCGTACCCCCGCGCCTATCACAAATTCTGCGCTTGGCTCATGGGCATGAAAGTTATTGTCGAAGGAGAACCAATGGCCACCGGCCAGAACGTCATCTATGTCGGCAACCATATTTCCTATATGGATATCTGCACGATCGGAAGCGTCATTCCCGCCGCCTTCGTTGCCAAAAAGGACATCGAGAACTGGCCTTTTTTCGGGATCGTCGGCAAGGCCGGACGCACCTTGTATATCAGCCGCAATCCGGCCGAAGCCGCCGAAGCCGCAAAACGTCTGGAGGACCGATTGAATGAGCCCTCCCCCCTGATCTTTTTCGCAGAAGGAACTTCCTCAAACGGAAAGCAAATTATTCCATTTAGATCAAGTGCTTTTGAAATTTTTCTAAAGCATAAAACCATAATCCAGCCATTTACCCTTTCCCTCATGGAACTGGATAAAGAAACGAACATAACGGATGCGTTGCGCGACCAATATACATGGTACGGCGATATGGACCTTATGCCGCATTTATGGAACTTCGCCAAAATGAAAGGCGGCGTAATTAAACTTACATTTCAAAAACCATTTTTATCCCACTCTTTTCAAAATAGAAAAGAACTTTGCAATGCTTGTTATGAAGACGTGGTAAAGGGACTTGATTTATCCCCCTCGCCAGAATACGTTCTCCCCGAAACGCAAAAACAACACGCTACATTTTAGGAGCCGCCATGCAATTCACCCCGGACGAAATGATCAAGGTTCAGGATTATCTTCGCCGTACCTTCGGCAATCCTGCCATCGGGGTAAAGCCGCGGGCGCAGGCCGCCGACTCCATCGAAATCCTGCTCAACGGCGAATTTCTGGGCATCTGCTACAAGAATGAAGAAGACGGTGAAACCTCGTTCGACTTCAACATGTCCATTCTGGATATTGATCTCGAAGGCTAAAAAAACCTCTTCACCCTTTGCCCGCCATGCGCACCGCTGATACACTGCCGCGCATGCTGTTTGCTCGCCTAACACTCTTTGCTTTTCTTACGATCTTGAGTTCCGTTGCCTACGCAACAGAGCCTCTCTTTTTCCACAGCGGCCCCAAAAATTTCCGCGAGACAGAAGTGCTCGACTATCTTGAAAGATTAGGCAGACAGACACCGGCGCTCCCTGCGTCTATCGCCGCCATAGACCTAAACGGCGACGGCGTAGAAGAATGGATAATATTTCAAGAGCCAACCCCATCCTGCAAGGCAAACGCGAATTGCCCCTATATCGTAGCAGGCTTAAGCGATGGGCTCCCTATGTTGCTCGGTGAATTCACAGCAAGAAAGATCGGGATTTCCGATGAAAAGCAGTATGGAGTGCGCAAGTTGTTGGTCTATAATGAAAAGAACAATGATTTCACGTATCAAACCTATGTCTGGACCCCTGCGGACCTCCGCTTCCGCCCCGAATGACCAATTTTGCGCCCAAGAGGTTAAAAGGCTTATGATGGATATGGGAAAAATCTGGCACGAGGGGACTGTTTCGTTGATGCTACGGACGCTCAAAACCATTTTCGCCGCGGCAGTGCTCACAGTGGCCTTCTCGGCGTGTACGCATGCCCAAAATGAGCAATTTCCCGTTCTGACAAAATATTTCCAATTCGAATATGAACAAAATCCTGACGGCAATCCGGCCTATGATGTCGCCCGAAGCTCCATGGACGACACCTACAACGGGACTGAATTCGACCGTCGCAACAAATTTCCCTTGAATACCAATCCGCTTCTGGAACTCGCCGAATATGATCTGAACGATGACAAGGTGCCGGAGATCATCGCCGCCGGCACCGAAATCAATGAGGACCATAATTACATTTGCAAACTAGACATCGCCTGCCCCCACTACATTCTGGAAGTACGCGGCAAAAAAATACACCGTCTCGGCGTGATCTGGACAGCCAGCCTGGATCGCGGCGATCAGGTCATCAACGGCTACTGGACTTTGAAGGCATTCAACGACGCGCGCCGTCCTGAACTGTTTGATACATTCGCCTACGATAAAACAAAGGACGCTTACGTCCTTAGAGGTCCATCACGAAATCCCAAGCCGGAAGAACTCGTCGCTCCGGCAAAAAAACAATAATAAGGTTTAGGGGATGACGGCAAGAGAGAGAAACACGCAAAGCAGAACAAAAAAGAGCAACGGCCTCGTGCTGGCGATTATGCTGTTTGCCGCTTTGTACCCTGTCGCACTGTATGCGCAGGCATCTTCCGTGATTATTCGTCCGCCGGTATCGGGAACGCCTTCAGATGATTTTCACTTCCGAAGCATCCACCCTGTAACCGGAAAACCGCGTATGCACTATGGAACAGATTACCCCTTAGCTGTCGGAACAAAAGTTTCCACGCCTGGCACAGTTATAGACTGCCATTACGGAAGCGGCGGCGCAGGGAACATGGCTACGGTTGCAATGGCCTGCGGCGTCACTCTCGTTTACATGCACCTTCAGACTTGCGCGAATACAACCGGAACAACCACCGTAACTTCCGGCAATACCGGCGGATCGACAGGGGGGCACCTTCACTTCGAAGTGAAAATCAACGGAACAAACGTTGACGCCGAGGAAGCCTACGGCAAAAATCTTTGCGATGAGCAAGTACGCGCCCAATTGCTGGCCGACGCTAAGGCGAAAGGCGGCGGCGGCGGCGGCGGCGGAACCAATCCGGCCACAAAGCCTCCCGAAGTCAGCCCGCCCGGCACGACCGTAAATACGCCTGCGCCTACACCGCCCGTCGGCGGGGCGGCATCAGGCATGCCGCCGGTTGAGCTTCCACCAACACAAGAAGGTCCGGATCTTTCTGGCGAGACCGAAAACGAACTCACAGGTTGCGGCACCGATACATGGACAGCCATGGTCAACCAGGCAATCTTGCAAACGCGGCGCGAAATGCTCATGAACGAGCGTTACATCGCAATTAGTACGACAACACGTTGGGAAAATAGACAAGTCGATATCATTGGTCGTGAAGTTACCGTTAACATCGGAATGGGCGCCGGATCTTTGGATGGGGCGATCACCAACGCCGCTGAAAGCATGTTTGAATTTATTGATGGTAGCTTTCATCATTCTTTCCTAGGTGGGCTTCTTGAGGCTCCCAATTCACCAGCAACAGATCTCAATGTTGAAACGCAGGCAGATTATTTTAACTGCGGTTTGATGGCACAGGTTTGGCAACAAGCAAAATGCCTTAACGTCACTGATCAGCCGTTGTTCTATAAGTTTGAAGATCTCATTGATAATGATCCTCGCGCTTATCCTGCAGGCTATGAGTGCGAAGACAGCGGAATAACCCAAGCCATGATCGATACGGCAAAAGGCGCAGAAGTCGAATTCTCCCCGCTGGTTACGCATTACGATCTGCTGGACCCCGAAATTGCCGGCGGATGCGCTCCCCCGGTTCCAACCGGTGTCACGGTTTCACGTCGTTATGGCGCTGGCCAGATTTCCGAAATGCGCACTTATACCGATGCCCTTTGCCTTACGGCAGGTTGCAGTTATCAAAACCCCGGTGTAGCGGGCCTTGGCACATGCGAATAAGAGAGATCATGATGCCAAAAACACGCAATTATGGACAAAAACCGCTGACGGCAGGGATCGTTTGCCAAGCGGACCCGAATTTGGGTATCATTGTAGGTGCAGGGAAAGAGGCAGGGGCATGAACGTCAAGACCAGCATGTTGATCTTATTTGTTCTTTTGGGCGTGGTGCTGTTTGTTCCCGGCGCAAAGAACAATGCGTGCGCCCAAGCCGCCGCTAGCGGTGCGATTGCCCAACAGACCTGCGACACGCAGGTGTGGCAAACCATGGAAGCCCGCGCGCGTCTTGAGACAGAGCGCGAAATCATGCAAAACCAGAATCTTATTTTCAAGGCAGACAGCATTCTCAACTATACCTGTTTCGATAGTTTTGCCGCGCATGCATCGGCCAATATCGGCGTGCTATTCACCCATACAACGTATTTCGGCGGCGCAGAGATCATCCCCTGGGGCGAACCATGGGGCGTGGATTTCGCTATGGACAACGTCGTTTACAAATCAATGGATCCTTATTTGACGGGAAACTTTGATCGCGGTCAGGCCGCAACAGTCGGATCGTATTTGGGAGGCCGCGGACAACATCTCGGGCTAGCAGCTCCAGAAATCAATCCTGTCGGTAGCCGCGGGCGAACATATGCCTGCAACGTTATGAACGAAGTCTGGCGCGCGGCAAAATGCATGAACTTCTTGCATGTTCAGCAATTCAATCTTGACGGATTTTTTCCTTTTATCAATTTAGCCCCCACTGAAGGAGGTACGGCTGTCGCTGGGTATGAAACACATAACGATATACGCCAGTTTCCGACCCCTTGCGCAAACTCGACTCCGATTACGGGTAGCACGTGGCTAGATATGTTCCGCCGAAGCCGCAACGAGACAGCCTTTGGAACCGGTGATCCGTTGTACGCGTATCACGTGCCGTTGAATGTTGCTTTCACACAAATTCGTGAAAAACTCGAGCCGGGAGCCTGCGGCCCGGCCATCCTCACCGGCGTTCAAGTCATTCGTGGTGTAGGCTCAACCGGCGATAAATACGACGACGGCGTTTGCACAAACCCGGGATGCGTGTTCCAAAAAGGCGGAACATGCGCCGCACCGGCTGGCGGAACTGTTGCTGGCGCCGCAGCCGCAGCCACAGCTACTACGCTACA
>QFQB01000083.1 GCA_003241475.1 Micavibrio aeruginosavorus | reverse complement strand
ATGTTTTTCATCAGCTTGGTCGGCGCATTCAAAATATGTTTTGGCGGCATCAAGGAGCCTGTTTCTTTTGCGGCGCGGCGGGCAGCGCCGATCGCCTTATAAGCCGCGTTCGATTTCGGCGCGGTCGCCATATAGATTACGGCCTGCGCGATAGCCAGTTCGCCTTCGGGCGAGCCGACGCGCTCATACATTTCCCACGCATTGAGAGCGACCTGCAAGGCTTGCGGATCGGCCATGCCGATATCCTCCACCGCCATGCGGGAGACGCGCCGCGCAATATAGCGCGGGTCTTCGCCGCCGTTCAGCATGCGGGACAGCCAATAAAGCGCGGCATCCGCATCGCTTCCGCGCACGGATTTGTGAAGCGCGCTGATAAGATTGTAATGGCTGTCGTCTTTTTTATCGTAGAGCGGGGCGCGTTTTTGCAGCAGCTGCGTCAGGCCTTCGATATCAAGCGCGTCGTCCTGCGCCAGAACCTGCTCGGCCAGATTAAGCGCATAGCGCCCGTCTCCGTCCGCCATGGCTTTGAGCGTTTCGCGCGCGTTTTCATCAAGCGGCAGTTTCTTTCCGGCTTCGTTTTCGGCACGCCGCAGGATATTTTCCAAAGCCTCGCCGTCAAGCCGTTTGAGCACCAGAACCTGCGAGCGCGAAAGCACAGCGCCGTTCAATTCGAACAGGATGATCGTGCCGTCTTCCATCACAGGCAAAAACGCGTCCTGCTGCGATTTGTTGAAACGGTGGATTTCATCGACGAACAAAAGCGTGCCGCGTCCGTTCCGGCGTCTCAGCTTTGCGGATTCAAAAACTCTTTTAAGGTCCGCGACGCCGGAAAAAATAGCCGAGATTTGTTCGAAATGCAGATCGGTGTGACGGGCGATGATCCGCGCCATTGTTGTCTTGCCGCAACCGGGCGGACCCCACAGGATCAAGGACGGCGGATTGCCCTTGTCCAGCATGCGGCGCAACGCGCCGCCTTCGCCGACCAGATGGTCCTGCCCGACAATCGCATCAAGATCCTGCGGGCGCAGGCGGTCTGCCAGCGGATGCGGCGCATCCTTGCTCAAATCAATCTGCGGAGAATCGAAAAGCGTGGAAGACATGGATAGAACATAGGGCGAACACGCGCAAAAAGCGAGTCCTATCTGATGACGATCTGCGTCTTCTGACCGCCGCGTTCGATGGTCAGCGCGAAGGCGCTCTGGCGTACTTTTGCCGCCTTGTTCAGAGATTCCTTCAATGTTTTGACGCTGTCAATTTGGGTATCGTTGATAGCAACAATGATATCGCCGGTCTGTAGCAGGCGCGAGGCCGCGACTTCCGTTACCGCTACGCCCATAGCATCGCCGGGCAAATTCAATTCCACGCCTACGGCCGGATTAATGTTGGCAACGGTTGCCCCGGTCAACGGGTTGTTGCCCGTGATCTTCAATGTTTCCCGATCAGGCTTGTCCGGCGGCGCTATCGCTTTGACCGTAAAGCTCATAGCCTTGCCCTTGCGAAGCACGTCCAGTTTGGCCTCTTGTCCCAGCGGCAAGGTGGCAAGACGGAATCTCAGCTCTGCCGTATCGTGCACCTCTTTGCCGTTGACGGCCGTTACCACATCGCCTACCTCCATGCCTTCTTTCTTAAGCGGGCTTTCGGAGTGGATGGAGTTGATAAGCACGCCGCTCGGACGGGTCATATTCAGCGAGTCCGCAATTTCGGACGTCACCTGCTGGCCGGAAATGCCGAGCCATGTGCGCGTGATGAATTTCGCATTTTTATCGCCGCTCTTTTCCGCAGCAATGACCGTTGCCACCATCTCGGACGGGATGGCAAAACCGATGCCGAGCGAGCCGCCCGAGCGCGAATAGATCGCCGAGTTGATGCCGACCACGCCGCCGTCGGACGCCACCAAAGGCCCGCCCGAGTTTCCGGGGTTGATCGCGGCATCCGTCTGAATAAAGAAGTTGAAATCATTGATGTTGAGCGTGGAGCGCGCCAGCGCGGAGACGATCCCGCTCGTCACCGTCTGCCCCACGCCGAACGGATTGCCGATGGCGATGACGATATCGCCGACTTCCAGCTGCTCGGACGGCTTAAGCGCTGCATGCGGCAGTTGCTCGCCCTTGGCATCGACGCGTAGTAGCGCCAGATCGGATTTCGCATCGACCAGAACCGTCTTGGCATCCAGTTCGCGGCGGTCGGAAAGCACCACCATGATTTCATCCGCATCCTTAACCACATGCGCGTTGGTGACGATCAATCCGTCGGCTTCGACGATGACGCCGGAGCCCAGCGAGCTTTCGACCTGTTCACGCGTCAAACCGTTCATGTTCAGATTGCCGAACAGTTTTTCAAACATCGGATCGGCCATAAAGGGCGAGACGTTTTGTTTTACCACGCGCTTGGTATAAATGTTGACAACAGCGGGGGAGATTTTCTTGACAATCGGCGCATAGGAAAGCGTTACCTGTCCTTTGCTTTCAGGCACTGCGCGGTCCTGCGCGAATGCGCTCGCCCCCAGCATGATGCAGACGACCGCAAAGACTTGTAAAAACCTGATGTTCATCGATCCGATTCCCTTTGAAACCCATCTATTTTTAGGATCGGATTAGGGCAGGATTGTGACTTTTGGCCTGTTTCTCAACCGAAATCCAACTTGTTTAGTTCCTTAAGCGACAGGTCTTTTTCGGCCACGCCGAACAGAATATCCGCATCGCGGTCGAAGCCCATCTTCGCGATCCATTCCTCATATTCCAGATGGCGATGGCGTTCAGGCAGGAACGGGCGCATCGCATAGTAGGCAGAGGCGCACTTCTCATAGTCCTTATAATCGAACCCTGTCTGCAAACGGATGGACTCCCCGTTGTTGGCTTTGCGTTGCTTGTCGATACGGTCCCAGTCAACGGCGATTTCTCCGCGGTTGATGGCCGCGACATACCAGTGCGCCGCAAGGCTCAGGGGGGAATTCTTGTCCGGCGGATCGCGCGTTTCATAGACGCGGCGTTTGCCGTCAATTTCAAAGAAGGTTACCTGACGTTTAAAACCTCTGGAATCATATGGTTCAAGAACGACAAGCGTTGCTTCCTGATCTTTATCTTTTGTGGCTATACGGGAAGCATGGCTGTAAGTTTTTTCCATCCCCTCGCGCTCCTGTAGCCCGAGGCAATAGGTGGAATATCCGTCGATGCAGGTTCCGAATTTCTTGAAATCTTCCAAAAGATCGGACTTCGATCCATGCGGCGTAATCGTCACCCCATTTGGCGCCACGACATTCTCCGTCAGCTTGGGCCATCGTGCATTCTTATCAATGTTAATACTGTAATAACGGGAATCATAAGACCGGCCACGATGGTTGTGCCAATAGACGCTAAGCTTCACCAAATTGTGGAACATCATATTCCCATAGGGACGTAAGATGGGCGGCAGGCGACTGCCCGATGCTTCTGTTTCAAAAAAGGTTTCTTCACGCAGGCTACCGCTCAGGTAGCTTTTGATAGCCTCGGTCAATCCGCCACGTTCTGCCTTGTGGGCGCGATGCGCAAAATACGGTAGCGTGATGGTGTTGAAAATACGGTCCATATAGTCGGTCGTATCGTTGTAATCCTTGATACGGCTACCGCTATCATCTCCTAGCATTTCCATTCGGATATCATGCGGCACATTCGCCAGAACCTCGCCATAGGATGTGCTTAGATAATCGAAGGTTCTGCCACCATCTCGCAGTGTCTTGGATATGCGTTCCAGAACCCCTTCTTCCAGCACAAGATGCGGAATGTGCGTGTCGATCATCCGCAAAGCCGGGCGTATGTTATCCGGCCTTAGATAATCACGCCCAATGCGTAGCCCAATGGTTTTGCGAATGGTGGACTGGCGGATGGGATGATCTGGATCATCTTCGGAAAACAAATCCTGCAAAGCCTCGATGAGCGGGGCACCGCTATCGACGGCTTTTTCGATGTCTTGGTAAAAAAAATTTGTCGGGAACGTAATAAACGCCGATTGGCTTCGAGCACCTTCCCATTGGGGTTGATGGGTTTTTCCGTCATTCAACGACATCGCCATCGCCAGCCACGGATAATGATTGGTCAAGCGGGTGCGGTGGTGAATGGCCTGCGGGCCGTCCCCCGACATGATCCAATTATAGATATCAAGATTGCGCCCAGAGACAGAGGCCGCTGCATGTGCGGCTTCGAAATTCACATGCTCGCTTTTCATTTTGGCGGCAATGTGGGTCAAGAACTGACGGTCGCGTTCGGTCAGGAATTCCAATATCTGGCCCCATTTTCCGGCAAGCGGGCGATCCATTTTGAATTTGTGCAGCTTGCGTTCCAGCTTATCCAGAAATCTTGAAAACCATCTAGCCCGCATGGCAATCAAATCTTCCGGCCGTTCGCAGATAGCCAGAATTTCACCGATATCCGCGCCGATGTAGTTTTGTGCGGGAAAGCCTTTCTCCGCCCAGCGCGCCGTCAGACGATGAAAATTCGAGCGCGTTTTCATACTGGTCGTCAGTTTGCGGTGAAAGACAACCGTGCGGTTTTCATTCTGGCTGATCGCCACAAGATAATGCGGTTCGGAATTGCTACTGCCGTTGTTCTTGCCGCCGCGCACAGGGAAAAACAACGCATAGTCCACGCCTTCGATCGAGCTACGTGTGAAGTAATGGACAGGAAAATTTTTTAAATAGTGATTGTGGTATTTGCGAAAGACTTCGATCAGGCGATTGTTGTTGATGCCCAGATTGTTGCGCAGGAAATCATCCAGCGACGCCCAGCCTGGCACATTGTGATAGGATTCCGGATCGGGAACGATACCGGCGTAATCCCCGCTTTCTTCAAAATCCAGTGCTTGAAAACCGGCCATAAATCATCCCCCGCCAGACTTGTTTTATAGAAAATAAAGACGTTTTCAGCAAGCACAAATTGCCGTGGGTTTGCCTTGGTTTTCGTGGATTTTTGCCGTTTTTGAGCGTAAGGTTAACGCCATGCGCAAAACCATTCCCGATATCATGGCCCGCAAGGGCGCCGGCTCCGCTCCCCTTGTCTGCCTGACGGCCTATACAGCGCCCGTGGCAGAGCTTCTCGATCTTTATTGCGATGTGCTGCTGGTCGGCGACAGCGTGGCCATGGTGCTCTACGGCGAGCCCAGCACGTTGCAGGCCGACATGGACATGATGATCCGTCACGGGCGTAGCGTTCAGCGTGCGTCGAAAAATGCGCTGGTCGTCGTCGATATGCCTTTTGGCTCCTATCAGGACAGCAAGGAAAGCGCCTGCCGCAATGCCACCCGTATCCTGTCCGAAACGGGCGCGTCTTCGGTCAAGCTTGAGGGCGGCGCGGAGATGGCGGAGACGATTCACTATCTTGTCGAGCGCGGCGTGCCTGTGATGGGCCATATCGGACTGCAGCCGCAATCGGTGAACTCGCTGGGCGGCTACAAGGCGCAAGGGCGCGACGAGATCAGCGCGCAAAAAATCATCGAAGATGCGAAGGCGGTTGCGAAAGCTGGAGCCTATGCCATCGTTCTGGAAGGCGTCGCCGAAAAAATCGCGGGCGATGTCGTCAACGCCGTGACCTGCCCCGTGATCGGCATCGGCGCAAGCGCGGCATGCGACGGACAGATCCTTGTGGTCGATGACATGCTGGGCCTGACGTCGGGCAAGAAAGCCAAATTCGTCAAAGAATATGCATCGCTGTCCGTGTCCATCGAGCAGGCCGTAAAATCCTACGCCGCGGATGTTCGCTCCCGCGTGTTCCCATCCTCTGCGCATGTATACGGATTGCAGGACAGCAAGGCGCCGATCATGCCGACGAATGCCCCCGGCACCTTGGATATTACGGCCGTGTCAGCCCCAAAATCCAGCACAGAAGAGCCGCTTGCCCCCGCCCCTATGATCAAGGATGACGTCACGCCGACAATGCAGGGGACGGCGAAGACGGCCAGACCCGCCATGCCCTCGCTTCAAGCGCGCCCTGCTTCGCCTGCGCAGGAAAACAAGCCGATCAATGTTTTTGAAGGCGTGCTACGCGCAACCAAACGGCCGACGGATTACTGATCTGATTTTTATCTGCCATAAAAACAAAAAACCCCGCTTTTGGCGGGGTTTTCTTGTTCTTGTCGAAGACCTAAGCCGCGGCTTTTTTCTTGGCCGGAGCTTTTTTCGCCGGAGCCTTTTTGGCTGGCTTCGGACCGGCTTTACCGGCTTCTTCTTTTTCCGCGCCGTCGAAATCGCTGTCTACGAATTCAGGACCGGAATCCTGACCCTTAGCGGATTCATCGCGGTCAACCAGTTCGATCACGGCCATCGGTGCATTGTCGCCGTAGCGGAAACCGGCTTTCAGAACGCGGGCATAACCGCCCTGACGGTCTTCGTAGCGCGGCGCCAGCGTGTCGAACAATTTCTTCACTTGCGCTTCGTCGCGCAAGCGGGAAATGGCCAGACGGCGATTGGACAGGCCGCCTTTTTTGCCAAGCGTGATCAGTTTTTCAACGATCGGCTTCAGTTCTTTCGCTTTTGGCAGCGTCGTCACGATTTGTTCGTGCTTGATCAGCGCAGCCGCCATGTTGGCGAACATCGCCGTGCGGTGTTGCGATGTGCGGTTCAGTTTGCGTTGCTTCATTCCGTGTCTCACGGCAGTTCTCCTTTATATTGCGGGCCGACGCATCGGTCCCATTTCATTACCCGTTGACATCTTGCGATTGGAAACGGGGGCGGACATTGTGTCCTATTTCAGAGTTGGAACAGAATATCCCAATACTGATTTCTTTTCCGAAGTATCTTCCGGCACACCGGCATGTTCACGAACAGCCTTTGCAATCGCTTCGGCCATTCTGGGAGGGATAGATCCGCCCCATTTTGAAGCCACGTCGAAAGCGACACGTCCAGATTCAGAAATCGGTTCGTTCAAGGATTGAATATGATCGTTCATTTGACGCGTAACTCTGGCGTATTCATCACCAGAACTTCTATTCATAGATCGCTTCATATTCTACTCCTTGTTTTGGAAGCCCCCACTTGCGCGGGGGCATCCAGAATTAGTTGCTGAACGGGTCGTCCAGACGCTTTGCCAGATCTTCGATGTTCTCTGGCGGCCAGCCTTCGACCTGCATACCAAGGTGCAGACCCATGTTGGTCAGAACTTCTTTAATCTCGTTCAGCGATTTGCGGCCGAAGTTCGGCGTGCGGAGCATATCGCTCTCGGACTTTTGAACCAGGTCGCCGATGTAAACGATGTTGTCGTTCTTCAGGCAGTTTGCCGAACGAACGGACAGTTCAAGCTCGTCCACTTTGCGTAGCAGATTGCGGTTGAACGGCAACTCTTCGCCTTCTTCGGAAGAAGATTGCGCATCCGGTTCTTCGAAGTTGATGAAGACTTGCAGTTGGTCTTGCAAGATGCGGGCTGCGTAGGCAACAGCGTCTTCGGGCGTGATAACGCCGTTCGTTTCGATGTTCATCGTCAGCTTGTCGTAGTCTGTGATCTGGCCGACGCGGGTGTCTTCGATTTCGTAGGACACTTTGCGGACCGGCGAGAAGACGGAATCGACTGGGATCAGGCCGACTGGTGCTTCTTCCGGACGGTTCAGAGCTGCCGGACGGTAGCCTTTGCCCGTGTTGACGGTCATTTCCATGTTGAATTTCGCGCCCTTGTCCAGCGTGCAGATCACGAGGTCGGGGTTCATGATTTCGATGTCGGCGCCTGCCTCGATCATGCCGGCGGTCACTTCGCATGGACCTTCCGCATTGACGCGCATGCGTTTCGGGCCTTCGGCGTGCATGCGCACGGAGATGGCTTTTACGTTGAGGACAACATCGGTCACATCTTCGCGGACGCCTTCGATGGAGGAGAATTCATGCAGAACGCCGTCGATCTGGATCGCGGTGATGGCCGCGCCTTGCAGCGAGGACAACAGGATGCGGCGCAGGGCGTTGCCCAGCGTCAGGCCGAAGCCGCGCTCGAGCGGCTCAGCCACGATTTTGCCGGTTGTTTTCGTGTTGGAGCCGTGTGCGATATCAATCTTTTGCGGCTTGATCAGTTCTTGCCAGTTTTTCTGGATCATTTGGTAGTTCCCTTTCTTGTGAACGTCATCCGGTTCTTAGCCGGCCTCTGGTTTAGAAAATAAAAGTCGCACGAAACATAACGCTCCGTGCGACCGTAGAATAATTACACGCGGCGACGCTTTGGAGGACGGCAACCGTTGTGTGGAACAGGCGTGATGTCCTTGATAGCGCGAACGTTGAGGCCGATGATCGACAGAGCGCGGAGCGCGGATTCACGTCCCGAACCTGGACCTTTGATCTCGACATAAACATCTTTCATGCCGTGTTCCTGCGCAGCGCGGCCAGCATCTTCTGCTGCCATCTGTGCGGCGTACGGCGTGGATTTACGCGAGCCTTTGAAGCCCATCTTTCCGGCGGAAGACCACGAAATCGTGTTGCCCTGATCATCGGAAATAACGATCTGCGTGTTGTTGAAGGATGCGTTAACGTGAACAACACCTGTGGTGATGTTCTTTCTAACTTTTTTTGCTGCTTTTACTGGCTTGGCCATTGTCTATGCTCCCTTATTTCGTCGCTTGTTTCTTACCAGCGATCGGCTTTGCAGGGCCTTTGCGGGTGCGAGCATTTGTTTTCGTGCGCTGACCGCGAACGGGCAGGTGCTTACGGTGACGGATGCCGCGGTAGCAGGCCATGTCCATCAGACGCTTGATGTTAATTGCGATTTCGCGGCGCAGATCGCCCTCGATCGTGTATTTGTCTGTGTCGATCTCGGCACGGATAGCGTTCAGTTCTTCTTCCGTGAGCGAGTTCATGCGGCGGGTTTCATCAATCCCCACTGCTTTCAGAATTTGGCGTGCCGAGTAGCGACCAATGCCGTGGACATAGGTCAGCGAGATCAGCGCGCGTTTGTTGTCGGGTACGTTTACCCCTGCAAGACGAGCCATAGTTTCTCCTTTTTGATCAATATTATCCAGACCGTAATTCCAGTCTGTACACCATCAAAAAGCCTTGTAAATCAGATGCTTACAATAAAAACATAGACTAGTAGGGCTTTAAGATTTGCCGCAATATAGGAAGTCTAAGCCCTTGTGTCAACAAGTGTTTTTTGGGGTTTTTAGGGGGTCCGCAGGGGCAACTGATGCACGGCGCGGCTACCATTTTCGGTCAACGGACGAGATGCGCCCTCGGAGGCTTTTTCCCAGCGCGCAACGCGGAGCATATCGTGGGCGGCGGCGGCATCCAGATCCAGCTTTAGTTGAACAACCTTCACTGTCTTCTGCACGCCCATGGTCCCTACTTCTTCAAGATTGCCTTGATCTCGGATGTGACGAAATCGATCGGCTT
>QFQB01000082.1 GCA_003241475.1 Micavibrio aeruginosavorus | reverse complement strand
ATAACCAACTGGGCAGCCTCCGGTATTGTCATGAAGTAGCGTATGATATCGGGATGAGTCAGAGTAATAGGCCCACCTTTGTCTATCTGTTGTCTGAACAGTGGCACCACTGAGCCGGAAGATCCGAGCACATTACCAAAGCGCACCATACAAAAATGGGTTTTGTGCTTTTCACGGGTCAAGGCTTGCAGGATAAGCTCGGCCAAGCGCTTGCTGGCCCCCATGGTGTTGGTTGGGCGCACCGCTTTGTCAGTGGATATCAGTACAAAGGTTTCAACTTCCGCTTCAATGGCTGCTTGAGCGGCATAAAGAGTGCCAAATACATTATTGCGCACCCCTTCTATGATATTGAACTCGACCCGCGCATCAAGGGCGGTATTATTTTCTCCGCACGCAATAAGCCATTCGATCAGGTTATTGACCGTATCGCCGAGAGTGCTGGCCTTCGCTATAAATTCGACGGAGACAGCGTTCGCGTTGAGTTGGATACGCCGTATCACCAAATTTATAAAGTGAATTACCTCAGCTATATCCGCTCGAATACCAGCTCTATCAGCAATGATGTCGCTGTTGTTTCCGGCGAAGGCGCCGATACGGGTTCCAAATTTAAAGCGGAATCCAAGAGCGAAGCTGATTTTTGGGGCGAGCTTGACTCCAACCTAACCCAAATTCTCGGCGTAAACCGCGAGGCCGGAACGCTAAGGACCAAAAAAGACCCGAAGATCACGGCCGTGGCTGATTCTCCTGCGCCGGTAGAGCCGGTTCTCTTGCAAGCCAATGGCGAGATTGCCCAAACGGGTGGTGCAACGAATCCTGACGGGACTCCTGCCGCGGCTCCTCAGGTGCAGGTCGCCGCGCCAAACGCGGTCCTTCGTGTAGAGCCTCTTCCTGTCGAGGATGACGAGGAAGACTCCAATTCAAACAATACCGATCCTTATCAGCCGCGCTTCTCCGTTAATAAGCAGGCTGGCATTGTTTCTGTGTTTGGAAACGAACGCTTGCAAAAACAAGTTGCCGGCTATCTTGACGCATTGCGCCGTTCTGTAACCACGCAGGTTTTGATTGAGGCAAAGGTGCTTGAGGTCGCTCTGAGTGATGAGTTTTCCGCAGGTATCGACTGGTCGGCGGTAGACCTATTCAACGACCGCCTGTCCTTTGGTGTGGATACCATAGGCGAAGCCATTCAGCCGGCATTTGAGCCGGCCTCTGATCCGTCTTTAAGTTTCTTTACAAACTATGTGAGTGGAGATTTCAACGCGGCCATTCGCGCCATGCAGAGATTTGGGACGGTCCATGCTCTGGCCAGCCCGCGTCTGACGGTCATGAACAATCAGTCTGCCGTGCTGAACGTCGCGCAAAACCAGGTTTACTTTGAACTGGATGTCACGACAAATCAGAACGACAACCAGACCAGCGTCGATGTGGACTCGAACATCCGCAACGTGCCGGAAGGCGTTCTTATCAACGTTCAGCCTTCGATCGATCTTGACAGCGACACCATTTCGATGGCCGTTCGTCCAACGGTGACGCGGATTACATCTTACGTGAACGATCCGGCCGTCTCCTTCGCGGCGGCGGATGCCAACTTGACCGAACCAATCGTATCCCGCGTGCCGGTCGTGAACGTTCAGGAATTCGATTCCGTCCTTCAAATGAACAGCGGTCAGCCGATCGTGATGGGCGGGCTTATTCAAGACCGTTCCGCCTCGACGCAAAATGCGGTGCCGGTTCTGGGCGAATTGCCGATCGTCGGCGGGGCTTTCCGCAACCAGTCTGATAAGATCGAGAAAACCGAACTGGTCGTTCTGATGAAAGCAACCATCGTTGAAGGCAACAATACGGTTTCCAACACGGATAAAGATCTGTACCGGACCTTCTCGCAAGATCGCCGTCCGTTTGATTTCTAAGAGCTTTCAGCGGGTAATAATATGATCTGGCCCCTCTATCGCTACATCCTCATGGCCGCGATGAGGGACCGGCTCTTCCTTTTCATCCTCGGCCTTATCGTGATGATCTTCAGCCTGTCGGTATTCTTCGGAAATTCCGCCATTGTTGAAAAAGATCAGTTCGCCCGGGTCTTTGCGGCTTTCGGTTTCCGTCTTTTCGGCGTCGTTTCTCTCGCAATGTTCGTCATCACGTATTTGCGCCGCTGCTTCGAAAATCGCGATATAGAATATCTTTTATCCCGTCCTATCGGGCGCTTGCGGTTTGTCCTGACGCATGCTGCCGCCTTTTCAACGCTTGCCGCCGTCGCGGCATTGATGCTGGGCGGAACGACAGTAGCATTAGAGACAGGGGCGCTGCATGACGGCGTATGGCTCTGGTGGCTTTCCATCGGCGTAGAATTCGTCATCATGGCCAATGTCGCCATGTTTTTTGCCTTTGTCATGACCAGCGCGTCCGGATGCATGCTTGTGGTCTTTGCCTTTTATCTTTTGTCGCGTTTGATGGGGGACATCCTCGGCATTCTCCAAGGCGATAAATTGCATGGAGTCCGCGCTCTGCTCGCGCAGGCGATGGAGGTTATTTCCGTTTTCTGTCCGCGCCTCGACATGATGGGGCAAACAAAATGGATTTTATACGACATGCCGCCGGATTTGCCGCTGGCCTTTGTGTTGGGGCAGGGGCTTGTCTTTACGGCATTGGTCATTGCGGCAACGTGTATTGACATGAACAAACGGCAGTTCTGACGATGACAAAAAAAACAGTCTGTCTGTACCTGTTTTTTTCCGCGGCGCTGCTCCTTAATCTCGCTTTTTGGAATTACTCGCGCAAGGTTTTTTCGGAATGGGACAACGTGCCGCCTGCGCCGTCGGAAAACACCGCCGCGTTTTCGGGGATGGGGGATCGGGAAATATCCTACCGTCTTGTCGGGTATATCTTGCAAAATCTCGGCAATGTCGGCGGGATGTATCAACCGTTGCAGGACTATGATTACGACAGATTGGGAAGATGGTTCACAGTCTCGGAAACGCTCAATGATCGCTCGAATTATGTTCCTTACATCGCCGCCTTTTATTTCGGCGCCATGAATCAAAAGCCGGAAAAGCTCACTCCGCTAATCGATTATCTGGCCGATATTGGGGTAAAGCCGGGCGAAGATAAATGGCGATGGCTGGCGCAGGCCGTCTATCTCGCCCGTTTCGTGCAAAAGGATATGGATAAGGCGCTTAAGCTCGCCAACATACTGGCGGAACTCCCCGATGTCGCCCCGTGGGCGCGGCAAATGCCCGCTTTTGTTCAATTGGCCATGGGGAACAAGGAGGCCTCCTACGAAATCATGCTTAATATGCTGAAATCCGAAGGCGGCAAGCTCCCTGTTGCCGAAGTGAACGCCATGAAGGCCTATATCTGCGAGAGGACGCTGGAGCCTGCCGAAGCGGCCAAAAACCCACTTTGCCAGAACTATAAATAATCATTATAAAGGCTTATGGCCTTTACGTCCCAGTTCACGCTTGCCGAAATTCTGTCCCTCTTGGGGCTGGCCCAATCCGTCTATGTTCTGGTTTATATGCTGCTTCGTTCGGGAAGCATCGTAAACGCCGTCATACCATCGCTCTATTTTACGTCGCTGGCGCTTGCCTTCCTTTTTGATGCCGCAGCGGGGCGGTGGGCAGGGGAAATTGCTTATTACGAAACATGGCAATGGCTGTTCTGGTTCTCCGGCATTCCTTTGGGAGCGCTTCTGGTCTTGCAAATAGCGCACGTTGCAGAGCCGCCGAAGGCAAAGTATTTCGGCATGGTTTTGCTGATTCCGCTGGCCTTTGTTCCCGCATGGCTGACGGGGGAGCTTCATATGCTTTATGTGGCGGGTCTGGTTATAGGGGCTTTCAGTTTGCTGGCTATTTGGCTTCGCCGCGACCTTCTGGATGGTTTGCGCAAGAACCCGAAATTCGGGCGGGAGCGGTTCTGGCTTATTTTGGCTTTGGTCAGTTTGAATACGGCCTTTTTGGCGGCCACATGGGCCTATCTCGGGGAAATGCTTTCCTATGGGGACTGGATTGTGATCCGCAATATTCTAGGGATTGCGTTTGTTTATACGGCCACAACCAGCCTGTTCCGCATCTACCCTCAGGCCTTGCAGCTGGGCCGTAAACAGACGGCAGGTCCTGCTCTCAATTCGGAAGAGCAGGCCGTTATCGAAAAATTCCGGATATTGCTGGCGCGGGACAAGATCTATCAGGACGCCGCGTACGGGCGGGCTGAACTGGCGCGGGAATTGGGCATCGGGGAGGCGCGATTGTCGCGGCTCGTCAATGTTTCCTACGGCAAGACCATTCCCCAAATCCTCAATGAATACCGCGTACGCGATGCCCAGAGGCTTTTGACGGAAACGGATGCGGCGATTCAGACGGTTTTTGAAGAATCCGGATTTAATTCTATCACGACTTTTAACCGCGTTTTCAAAGAGTTGTGTGGAGATTCTCCTACGGAATTCCGGGCACGGCACCGCAACTAGATGCGTACACTGCCCATCATGGCAAAATGACTGCCCGTTTTGTAAGGACGACGGGACAGGGCGGCTAATACACCGTAAACTTTTCCTGAGACGAAGGCCCGATTTTCATGTATAACATGTCTGTCTTGGGGCGTTCGCCCGCTTTTTCACATTTCGTTAATAACTGTCTTGCAAGGAGAGACTAAATGACAAACCTCTGTACAAAACGCCGCTCGGAACAGGGTTTTACCCTCGTCGAATTGGCCATCGTTATGGTGATTATCGGCCTGCTGATCGGCGGGATTCTTAAAGGACAGGAATTGATCGCGAACGCGAAAATCTCTTCGACTGTTTCGCAATTGAAAGGTCTTGATGCTGCTATGAACACCTTTAACGATAAGTATAATGCCGTTCCGGGTGATATGATTTCGCCGAACACGCGTTTGCCAGGCTGTAACGGTACACCATGCTCCACAGCGGGTAATGGAGATTCCAAAATCAGTACGCCTGCATTTGGAACCTTTCCGACAGCCGGTTCCGAAGCCTCTAATGTCTTTGTTCACCTAAGTGCAGCTGATCTGGTAAACGGCATTGACCCCGCCGGTAGTAGTATTACATTTGGTAAAATGCTTCCTACAGTCAAAGCCGGTGGCGGACTTTGGGTTAGCTACAATCCAACAACGGTTGGTAGCACGGGGGTTGTAGGTGGTAAGCATTATGCGATTTTGAATGGAAGCACGGGCGCAATTACTGGAACTTCCGGTGCCTTGAATGCAACCACAGCGGCTCAAATTGACCGTAAGCTCGATGATGGAAAGCCTAACACGGGTTCTTTTAACGTTGATCCTACAAGCACTGGTTGCACGAGTGGCAACAACAACAACATGGTTTATGACGAAGCGAACAACGCAGGAACCTGCGCTGCTTACTCTCGCGTTCTCAACTAATCACTATTACGAACACGAAAAACCCCGGAGGATATCCGGGGTTTTTTATTGTCTGGATCTTCTTCTAAGCGGCTTTAGCGAGGGTTCCGTCCAGCGCCTTGATGAGCGCATCGCCCATGCCGGAAGTGGAAACTTCCGTGCATCCGGCGGCCATGATATCGCCCGTCCGGATGCCGGCGTTCAAAACATCCTGCACGGCGGCCTCGATTTTATCGGCGGCGGCGCTTTCGTTCAGGGAATAGCGGAGCGCCATGGAAAAGCTCAGGATCGTGGCCAGCGGGTTGGCCTTGCCTTGGCCGGCGATGTCGGGCGCGGAGCCATGCACGGGCTCGTAAAGGCCCGGCGTATTCGGCGCCCCCAAAGAGGCCGACGGTAGCATGCCGAGCGAGCCTGTGAGCATCGCTGCCTCATCGGATAAAATATCGCCGAACAGATTGTCCGTGACGATCACATCGAACTGGCGCGGGTTGCGGAGCAATTGCATCGCGCAGTTGTCGGCATACATATGCTCCAGCGCAACGTCGCTATACTCGGCCTTGTGAAGCGCTGTGATCTCCTCGCGCCACAGCTTGCCGCTTTCCATCACATTGGCTTTCTCGCAACTTGTCACTTTGCCGTTGCGTTTGCGGGCTAGTTCGAATGCTGCGCGTCCGACGCGCTTGATCTCGCTCGTCGTATAAACCTGCGTGTTGATGCCGCGGCGCTCGCCGTTGCCCAAATCTTCAATGCCGCGCGGTTCGCCGAAATAGACGCCGCCCGTTAATTCGCGCACGATGAGGATATCCAGTCCTTTGACGATTTCCGTTTTCAGGCTTGACGCCTCGGCCAGCGCATCGAACACAAGGGCAGGGCGCAAATTGGCAAACAATCCCAGCTCTTTTCTGGCGCGGAGCAATCCCGCTTCGGGACGCTTGTTGTAGTCAACGCCATCCCATTTCGGCCCGCCGACCGATCCCATGACAACGGCATCGGCTTTTTTGCACGCTTTCAGCGTTTCATCGGCAAACGGTACGCCATAGCGGTCATAGGCCGCGCCGCCGATATCGTCTTCATGAATTTCGAACGACATGCCGCCGGATTTCTCCAGCCAAACAATGACTTTTTTGACTTCGGCCATCACTTCGGGGCCGATCCCGTCGCCGGGAAGAATTACGAGCTTGTGCGTCATCAGATCCATGGCCTTTTATTTTTATCGTTGTTTTCAAAATCGGAAATCTTTGCGCCTTTGACTTCTGTCAGCCCGATATCGTCGAGCCCGTTGAGCAGGCAATGCTTGCGGAAAGGCTCGATATCGAAGGCAAAAGAGAATTTGTTCCCGCGCGTCACGGTTTGTTTTTCCAGATCGATTTCAATCGGCGCGCCGGGGTTTTCCTCGGCTTCTTTCATCAGGATTTCAACCTGTTCTTTGGGGAGGCGGATAGGAAGAATTCCGTTCTTGAAGGAATTGTTGAAAAAGATGTCGGCAAAACTTTCGGCGATCACGCAGCGGATGCCCATATCGAGAATGGCCCAGGGCGCGTGCTCGCGGGAAGAGCCGCAGCCGAAATTTTCGCCCGTGACCAAAATCTGCGCTTGGCGGTATGGTTCGCGGTTCAGGACGAAATCCGCTTTTTCCGATCCGTCTTCGTTGTAGCGGATATCGTTGAACGCGTGGATGCCCAGGCCCGCGCGTTTGATTGTTTTCAAAAACTGCTTGGGAATGATGATATCCGTATCGACATTGATCATGCGCAAAGGCGCGGCGGCTCCGCTAAGTTTGGTGAATTTTTCCATCTCAGGAAATAATCAGGAAATCGCCTGTTTTGCAAGCACCGGCGAAGAATGCATCGGCGTATTGGCCTTGGCATGGAAGGCCTTGAGGGATTCAATCATGTCCAGATTGAATTGACCGGCGTGCTTGGCGCCGCCCATATCCTCGAAAATTTCGCTCAGGGTCTTGGCCTTGTATTTTCCGTCCACCGTATCGATGATGGTGATGATCTGGAGGATCGGGTCCATCTGCGCGGCGGCAAGCCCTTGCGGACCGGTGCCGTTCAGGCGTTCATGGTGATAAACCATCTGGTATTTCATGGCCTCGAGGCAGGCGGTCAGGTTTTTTGTCCGCGGCAATCCCAATTCGTCAACGATGCCGTCAATGAAAGGCTCGCCCAGCGGCCCATGGTTTGGGCGCTCTTGTTTTTGTGCGTCCGTCAGGCTTCTTTTTTCGACCGTCAGGCGCCAGAGTTCAATGGATTGCAGGGTCTTTCCGCCGTCATGAAAGAACATGTTGCTTCCGGCCTTGCGGGCGGTTTGGGCGTCATAACCTTCGTGGAGCATGAAATGTTCCGTGTCACGTGCGACGCGCTCCGAATGGCCTAAAAGATAGGGGCCGAAATCGGGATCGTAAGAAAGGTATTTTTCGGTGGCGCGCGCTTTTAGCAAAGCGAAGATATCTTCGTCATGATCATACGATGACAAAAGTCCGTCCAGACCAGAAGGTTTTATGCGCGTCATGTAATTCATTGTATCCGCCAACGTTTCATACCCACGATAAAATCCTACCCCTTAAAGCCTCATTAACGTCCGGACAAAGGGGCGGTTCCATGGGGCGCAAACTATGTTTTTATTGGATTCGTGTCAAGGAAAAGAGCCTGAGGTTGCCTTTTTACCTCGTCTTGCCGCAAAGCAGAGAAACATCGACATCCGGCACATGTGTATCGGTGCCGCCGTTCTCGATGTTTGTTCGGGCGATGCGGGCTATTTTTTCATACTCGGTACGAAATTTTTCGAGTTGGTTATCGTCTAGTTCTTCCAGATCAAGCAAAACGGTGTGTGCGCCTTCGGTAACGCGGATCAACTCGTCGAGTTTTAGTTGCATTGCGGCCGTATCGCGGTTTTGTGTGCTTTGAATCAAAAAGACCATCAAAAAGGTGATGATGGTTGTCCCCGTGTTGATGACCAACTGCCATGTATCATTGAAACCGAATATAGGGCCGGTGATTCCCCAGGCCAGGATAATTCCTAACGCAATAAAGAATGTAAATGGATGTCCCGTGGCCATGGCAACCTTATGAGACAGGGCAACAAATAAATTATCGCTTTTCATCAAATATATCCTTTAAAGAAGATGAACGTATTGTGCGGATAAAAGGTTCTATTTTTTACAGAGATCTGACATCCGTCAATTTGCCTGTGATGGCCGCTGCGGCAGCCATGGCAGGCGACATCAAATGTGTCCGTCCGCCGCGTCCTTGCCGCCCTTCGAAATTACGATTTGATGTTGATGCGCAACGCTCTCCGGGTTCCAGCCTGTCGGCGTTCAT
>QFQB01000013.1 GCA_003241475.1 Micavibrio aeruginosavorus | reverse complement strand
GAAATCCGCTGTGCTCGATCAAGTCGCCGCCGATATTTCAGATGGCACCGATGATGTCGTGCTTCGCGCCACGGGTTCCGTTGTCACGTTCGACGGCGTTCTCACGCTCTACAATGAGACGAAGGACGAGGACGATTCCGAAGACGATGAAAACCGCCGTCTGCCGCCGTTGAACGAAGGCGACAAAACAAAACTGATCGACGTGCGCCAGAACCAGCACTTCACTCAACCGCCGCCGCGCTATTCCGAGGCCTCGCTGGTCAAGCGCCTTGAAGAGCTTGGCATCGGTCGTCCATCGACGTATGCCTCCATCTTGCAGGTCTTGCGCGATCGCAAATATGTTGTGATGGACAAGAAACGCTTTATCCCTGAAGACCGCGGACGTTTGGTTGTGACCTTCCTGCAGCGTTTTTTCACGCGCTACATCGACTATGATTTCACTGCCAATCTGGAAGAAGAACTGGACGCCATCGCCGGCGGCCATGTCGAATGGAAAGAGGCGCTGCGCCAGTTCTGGATCGATTTCAACGCTGTGATCGGCGAGACGAAGGATTTGAAAATTTCCGAAGTCATCGACCATCTGGACGAAGAGCTTGGCCCCCACTTCTTTCCCAAGGGCGAAGCCGACCGCAAATGTCCCGCCTGCGAAACGGGCCGCCTGTCGTTGAAATTCGGCAAATTCGGCGCGTTTATCGGCTGCACCAACTATCCCGAATGCCGCTTCACCAAGCCGCTGGAAATCGCCGCGCCGGACGGTGAAGGCGATGATGCGGCAACGCTTGCAAACGAGCCGAAAATCCTCGGCCAAGATCCGGACACCGGCAGAACCGTTTCCATGCGCCGCGGCCCCTATGGTCCCTATGTCCAGATCGACCTGCCGCCGGAAATGGAATCCGATCCGAAGAACAAGGAAAAACCGAAACGCCAAGGCATTCCCAAAGGCGTTGATATTGCGGCATTCGATCTTGCGGCGGCGCTGAAACTACTCGCCCTGCCGCGCCTTGTCGGCATGCACCCCGAAGACGGCAAAAAGATCGAGGCCGGCATCGGCCGCTTCGGGCCGTTCCTCAAGCATGACAATCGTTTCAAGTCGCTTAAAAAAGACGATGACGTGATGACCATCGGCATGAACCGCGCCGTGGAATTGCTCGCGGAACCCGTCAAGGAAACATGGCGCACGAAGAAAAAAGCGGAAATGCTGGCCAAAAAAGAGGCGGAAAAAGCCGCGAAGGCAGCGGAAAAAGCGGCCGCAAAATCGGCCAAAAAGAAACCCGCCGCCAAGAAAAAAGCTACGGCTAAAAAGAAGCCTGCGGCAAAGAAATCCAAAGAATAATCAGCGCGCCGGACCGTTGCCGAGCTTGTAGTAATCGCGGTACCAGCCGACAAAATCGCGCAGGCCTTTTTCGAGCGGCGTGTGCGGCTTGAATCCCGTGGCATTCGAAAGCGCCGCTACATCGGCATAGGTGGAATAGACATCGCCCGGCTGCATCGGCAGTTTTTCCACCTTGGCTTCGATGCCCGTCTCGCGCTCCAGAATGGCAATCATATCCATCAGCTCGGCGGGCGAATTATTGCCGATATTGTACAGGCGATAAGGCGCGCTGCTGGTTGCGGGATCGGGCGCATCCCCGCTCCAGTTTGCATCCGCCGCTGCCGGAATTTGGATCAGCCGCGCAACGCCTTCCACAATGTCGTCGATATGCGTGAAATCGCGCTTCATATCGCCATGATTGAAAAGCTGTATAGGCTTTCCTTCAAAAATGGCTTTGGTGAATTTGAAATAAGCCATATCGGGACGGCCCCAAGACCCATAGACGGTAAAGAACCGCAGACCCGTACAGGGGATGCCGTACAAATGCGCATAGGAATGAGCCATTAGCTCATTGGCTTTTTTCGTCGCGGCGTAAAGGCTGACGGGGTGATCGACGTTGTCGCTCACCGAAAACGGCAATTTGGTGTTGGCGCCGTAAACCGAACTGCTTGAGGCAAAAACCAGATGCTTCACGCTGTTATGACGCGCGGCTTCAAGAATGTTGGTAAAGCCGATCAAATTGCTGGAGATATAGGCTTGCGGATTTTCGAGGCTGTAGCGCACGCCCGCCTGCGCCGCCAGATTGACGATGGCATCCGGCTTGAATTCGGCCACGAGACGGGCTATGCGGGGGGAATCCTCCAATGCCGCCTTTTCGAAACGGAAATTCGGGAACACCTTTAACTGCGTTAGACGGGCGTCTTTCAGACTGACATCGTAATAATCGTTCAGATTGTCGATGCCGAGCACCTCCCGCCCTTCGGCGCACAGGCGGCGGGTCAAATGGTAGCCGATAAAGCCGGCAGCTCCCGTAACGAGGATTTTTTGCATTGGATACTCTGACGAACCCCTAATATTAGGCATTGAGAAGTAGCACCCGCACGGCCTACAATCAAGGAAATGACAAAGAATCTCCCCGATAAGCCGGATAAAACCGCGATTCTCAAGCTGATCGCGGAATCGCCCGCCCCCCTGTCCAAACGCGATATTGCACAGGCATTCGGCATCAAGGGCGACGACAGGCGCGATATCAAAGATGCCTTGCGCGAACTGGAAGAAGAAGGCCAGATCGTCAAGACCCGCGGCAAGGAATATACCATTCCCAAGGGCCTTCCCTCCGTCGCCGTGGTCGAGGTCTATGAAATCGACATCGATGGCGATGTGTTCGCCCGCCCTACCGAATGGAACATAGAGACGCAAGGGCCTCCCCCGCGCATTGAAATTGTTCCTGATGGAAACAAAGGCCATGCGGCGCTGAAGGAAAAAGACCGCGCGCTTGTTTCCCTGCGCCGCTTTTCGGACAAGCTGTATGAAGGCAAAGTCATCAAAAAGCTCGACGATCCGCGCGGGCAGGTCATGGGGCAGATCATCCGGCAGAAAAATGCGTTTGTTCTTTCGCCTGCCAGCAAACGCGCCAAACATGATTTCGATGTGCCGCAGGCGGATCTGAACGGCGCGATCGAAGGCGATCTCGTTGTCGGGGAAATTCAGCCCTCGCGCGGCCTGCAGCGTAAGAAAGTCCGCATTACGCAAGTCATCGGGCGGCGCGACGATCCCAAAGCCATATCTCTGATCGCCCTTTACGAAGCAGGTCTGTCGGAAAATTTCCCGCAAGATGTAATCGACGAAACCGAAGGCATGAGCGTGCCGGAGTTGAAAGGCCGCGAAGATTTGCGCCAGTATCCGCTTGTCACGATCGACGGCGCAGACGCCCGCGATTTCGATGATGCCGTTTTTGCCGAGCGCGAAGAGAACGGCGATTATCATTTGATCGTCGCCATCGCCGATGTCGCCTATTACGTGCGCCCGAACTCGGCGCTGGACCGCGAAGCCTATCGCCGCGGCAATTCCACCTACTTTCCCGATCGCGTCGTGCCGATGCTGCCCGAAGCGCTCTCGAACGATTTGTGTTCGCTGCGGCCAAAAGAAAACCGCGCCTGCATGGCCTTTCATATGCGGATCGATACCAGCGGCGGATTGAAGAGCTATAAAATCGTGCGCGGCCTGATGCGATCCGAAGCCCGCCTCACCTACGATCAAGTCCAAGCGGCCAAAGACGGAGAGCCATCGGAACTCACCGGTCCGCTGATGCAAAAGGTCATCAACCCGCTGTATGAGGTTTTTGAAATTCTGGATAAGGCGCGGCGCAATCGCGGCGCGCTTGATCTTGATTTGCCGGAGCGGCAAATCCTGATTGATAAAGACGGTAACATGACGGGCGTGAAAAACCGCGCGCGGTATGACTCCCACAAGCTGATCGAAGAATTCATGATTTTGGCGAACGTGGCCGCCGCGCAAGCGCTGGAGCAGCGCAAAGCGCCGTGCGTCTACCGCATCCACGACCGCCCGTCTCAGGAAAAACTCAATTCCGCCAGCGAATTTCTCGAGGCGTTCGGGCTATCGATTCCCAAAGGCATCACGATCAAGCCTGCGCAGCTAAACCTGCTTTTGACCAAAGCGAAGGAGTCTCCCTACAGCCATCTGGTAAGCGAGGTCATTTTGCGCTCGCAATCACAAGCCATTTATCATCCGGAAAATATCGGCCACTTCGGGCTGGCCCTGCAACGCTATGCCCACTTTACCTCCCCTATCCGCCGCTATGCGGATTTGCTGGTCCACCGCTCGCTGATTAAAGCCTATGATCTTGGCCCCGGCGGTTTGAGCGAGGAAGAAGCCGTGACGCTGGAAGAACGCGCGGAGCATATTTCCCAGACCGAGCGCACATCCGCCGAGGCAGAGCGAAGCTCCATCGACCGCTTCACGGCGAAATGGATGAGCCAGCGCATCGGCGAGCAGTTTGCGGGGCGCATCAACGGCGTCACGCGCTTCGGACTTTTTGTGACGCTGGAAGAAAACGGCGCGGACGGCCTGATCCCCATCCGCACCCTGCCGACCGATTACTACGTGCATGATGAAAAACAGCACGCTCTGGTTGGTCAGCGCTCGGGACGGCTGTTCCGGCTGGGCGCAAAGGTTAACGTCAGGATTGTCGAGGCGGACGGCTTTACCGGCAGTTCGCTGTTCGAGCTGGTCGGAACCGAGGGCGCGGATTTAACGGGGGTAAAATTCAAAAACTCTAATAATGCATTGCAAAGCCGCAAAAACCGTCCTAACCATAATACATCAAAAGATAGACGTGACCGCCCCGGCAAAAAGTTCAAAAACAAGAAGGGCGGCAGGAAGCGGCGATAGAGCGTTTCGTTCTTAAGTTTTTGTGTTGGGGGACGTATGGCAAAGACCATACCGGTTGAGTATGACGATAAGCGCTTGCGCCAAGTGGTGCAAATGAACGCCGAGGGCGTGACCATCCCTACTCTTTTGCGTGGATTTGGCCTTGCCGATAATGACCATAGTTTCTTGCAAACCCGCCTCCAAGCCCTCGTTGACGAGGGCTTTGCTACTTACGATGCCAGAAAGAAAAAATACGCTGCAACCAATCCTATGTCGAACCTTGTGGTGGCACGCGTTTCCAAATTCCTGAATGGTAACACGAAGGTCGTTCTCGAGATCGAAAACATGGATGAAGAGTTTCCCTTCCTTGTCACTATGACGTCAAACAAACTTAAGCGCATTCGCGGTCCTAAAACAGTTAGATTGAACGAACGATTGGCTGTTGTTTTGAACCGCCACTCCGGAGTCGAACTCAAGGCACGTTTTTTCGGTAAGTTTGTAGGCACGAAAAACCCCACCATCGTCGGACATTTTAACAGAAAAGCAGAACAACGCTTTGTTCCCTATGATCCAGGCGTAAGTTCTGCGTTCAAGGTCGGTGAAGAATTTTCAAAGCGAGTCGATCCGCGCAAATCCTTCTTTGCCAGTATTCCATCCACGCTTGATCCATATAATCCTATCCTTGAAATCGGCGATCAGAAATGGGATCCGGAGACCGGAACGCCGATTGCGATTATTCTTGCCAAAAAACACGGCATCAGAATACGCCACGACAAGGAAACATACGCGCAATCCAGAAAAGTCATGCGCTATCGTTTCGACAATCAGGGTCGCCGCGATCTGACGAATGAACGCGTGCTTGTCGTCGATCCTCCGGATGCGGCCGATCATGACGATGGGTTCAAGATCGAAAAAACGGACTATGGTTTCCGAACACTGGTTACCATTGCCGATGTCGCACACTATGTCCGCCCTGGTACACACATGGATCGGGAAGCACGGGAAAGTGGCTTTACGCATTATTTCCCCGATCAGACATTCCACAATTTCCCTGCACGGTTCGTACGCCATGCCTCTTTGATCGAAGGCTATAAAAAACCTGTTATATATATCGAGCAATTCTGGAATGAATACGGGGAAGAAATCGAGGATGCCGTTATCGGCGCAGGTATCATCGCCTCCCAAAAACAGATGACCTATCAACAACTGGAAGACTTGATCAATTCCGATGATCCTTCCGTGGCCGACTACAAGGAAATGGGCGAAATCCTGATCCAGAACATGCGTTTTGAACGCGGCATTACCTTTGATACCGAAGGCGTGGACAAAAACGCACCTTTCGCACAATCCCTCGTCTCCACCATGATGATGGCGGGCAACAAGGCGATTGCCGAATTCCTTCTTTATGAAAGAGTTCCCTTTCCAAGCCGTAGCCACAGCGGTAGCGACAACCTCTACGCTTTCGCCGAAACGAAAGAGGTTTTGGAAAGCTGGGGCTATGATGTTCCCGCAACGATTACGCAGATGAACAATGCGCACGCCCTCAACGACATTCTGATGGAAGCTGAAAGACGGCGCGAGCGCGTGAAAGTGGAAGAATTCATCAAACGCAATTTCCTTCAGCCGGCATCATACACGATGGAGCCATTTTCGCATTTCGGCATCGGTGCGGAGAACTATACGCATGCGACATCGCCCATCCGCCGTTATGTTGACCTTCTTGCCTTGCGCGGCGTGCATACGGCGCTGGGCAATCACGAGCTTGGCCTGTCGGATCAGGACATCGAGATGATGCCACGTACGGTTAACAATATGAATTATCTTCAGAATGTGGCTCGCCGCGTGCACCTCGATAAACTGCGCTATTTCGCCATCAGCGACCTTTTGCGCCATGAAGGGCATGTGATGAACGCCACCATAGGCCGTTTTGATGGCCACAAAGCGGAAATCATCCTCGGCGACAAAGGGCGCGGCCTTCGCAAAACGCTCGATGTTTCGAACCTGCCCGCCCCGTGGGGCATCTCAAAAGATGGTAAGAGACTGTTATTTAAAGGAAAAATGATAACAGAAAACTGCCCCATCAAGGTTAAACTTGGACTGGTGAGTCCCAATAAGGCGGAATGGGACGTGAGCGACGTCATCCCCGCCTCCGAGGTGAAACCCAAAAGATCTGCGGTATCCAAATACCAGCCATCTCTTTAAACCGGAATAGCTTGACTTCTCCGGCAAAATCCGTATTTTGCAGGTCTAATTTTAAGGCAAAGGGCTACAACAATGGCTAAAAAAGGCGGCGGCGCAACGAAAGTCCGCATGGAATCCACGGCAGGCACGGGTTTCCGTTACTACAAAAAGAAGGGCGCAAAAGCGACCGAAAAGCTGAAAATGAAGAAATACGACCCTTGGGCCGTAAATGAAGCTACGGGCAAACGCGGCATGCATGTCGTTTTCGAAGAAAAGAAAATGCCGCCCTCCAAGAAGAACTAGTCTTCTTCGGACCAGCAAAGAACAAAGGCGCCTCTTCCGGCGCCTTTTTTGTTTCTATTCGATAAAGGCGCGAGCCTCTGTTTGATAAAGGCGAGGGTCGAGCTTGCCCTTCTCGTCAAACACGGTCGCATTGCGTCCGCCTTCCTTGGCATCATACAACGCATCATCGGCGTGTTTGAGGATTTCCTCCATCGCCATGGTCGTGCCGCCCGGAATGATAATACCGCCGATGGACGTGGTAACCTTCACCTTCCCGCCTTCGGCGCTGCAGGCAAACGGTTCGTCTGCAATCGCGCGGCGCAGACGCTCGCCGATGAAATAGGCCATTTCGTTGGAAACGTCTGGCAGGATTACCACGAACTCCTCACCGCCCAGACGGGCTACAAGGTCGAAGCTCCGCAAAGAGTCTTGAATGCGATGCGCGAAAATTTTCAGGATTTCATCGCCGACGCCGTGGCCGTGCGTATCGTTGATGGATTTGAAATGGTCGATATCCATCATCAGAACGGCCATGGATTTGTTGCTGGCCTTGTTCTTTTCCAGCAATTTCTGCAAGTGAACATCGAAATAGCGGCGGTTGTACAGCCCCGTCAAAGAATCCGTCAGCGCCATAGACAGGCTTAATTCAAAGTTGGATCGCAATCTTTGCTGGAACCGCTTGCGGCGCACCTGCGTGCGCACGCGCGCCAAAAGCTCGTTGCGGTCCACGGGACGCAAAATATAGTCATGCGCGCCGATCTCAAGACCATGCGCGATGCGCGGCATATCTTCTTCGTTGGCGATCATCAGTATCGGGGTCGAGCGGGTTTTCTCACTGGAGCGAAGATGCGAGCAAAGACGCAGACCGTCTTCATTCTTCAAATTCAAGCTGACCGCCAGAAGATCATATTCACTCTGCGCGACCTTCGCCATGGCATCGACGCCGGTTTCGGCGATGATGACGATATCCTCATCCACTTTCAATGCCTCGACGAATTTTTTGCTTTCGTAGCCTTGGTCCTCAATCACGAGCACTCTTGCCTGCTCCACAGGCTCGTTCATCGCATTGGTATTATGGTCGCCTACGCCAAGCTGCGTGGCCGTGTTTTCACGCACGCGCCATTCATCAACCGTCATTTTCAAACGGACCAAAGAGCGCACGCGGCTCATCAGTGCGGTGTCGTTCAAAGGCTTGGACAGAAAATCATCGGCGCCCGCTTCAAGACCTTTGATGCGGTCGGAAGAATCGGTAAGCGCCGTAACGATAACAACGGGAATATGCGCGGTGGCAGGGTCGGCCTTGATACGACGGCAGACTTCAAATCCGTCTATGCCCGGCATCATGACATCGAGCAGAACGATATCCGGGCTTTGCGAGGCTACTTTTTCAAGCGCTTCCATCCCGTTTGTCGCCGTGAGAACGTCGTAATACTCGCTGGAAAGCTTGGCTTCCAGCAATTTGACGTTCGGCAAAATATCATCCACTACCAGCACACGCGCCGACATGATTGTTACAGTCCCTTTTTATTTCACGAGATCCAGCGGATCCGGTTCATCCTCATTGGAAAGCCCCAGATCATCGCTTTCGAAATCTTCTTCATCCCCGTGATCGCGAATTTCAAACGATGGAGCGTCCGCATCAACGGCCTCGACAACCGCCGTTTCCGCTTCATCCTTGGGTTTGTTCAAATATGTTTGTATGACTTCCAAAAACCGGCTTACCGAAATCGGTTTGGAAATATAATCCTCGCATCCGCCCTGACGGATTTTTTCCTCGTCGCCTTTCATCGCAAACGCCGTGACCGCAATCACGGGAATGGATTTAAGCGCTTCGTCGTTCTTGAGCCATTTCGTCACATCGAGTCCAGATACTTCGGGCAATTGAATATCCATCAAAACCAGATCGGGTTTTTTCTCGCGCGCGATGCCGAGCACCTCCATCCCGTTGCGGGTTTCGAGCGTGGCAATGCCATGCGCCTCGAGAAGATCGCGGAACAGCTTCATGTTCAGTTCGTTGTCCTCGACGATGAGAACTGTTTTTGTCATGTTTTGAAGCCTTTAGCTTTTGTGATAAACCCGTGAACGGTCCCTAGAAACTTACCAGTACAGTGGTTACTAAAAGATTAACAAATGCCTGTTTTCAGCGTTTTGGCGGCTTGGCGGCCTCTTCCCCCGCGCAGCTTTCCGCAGGTAGTCTTTCCAACGCGACAAGTTTTTGCTTTACCGAGAAATCGTCATATTCGATCAGCATGTCCGAGATGATGCCGTTTTCATGGAAAACCATGTCCATCTCATAATCGGATTCCTCTTCCTTGTCCTTCACCGGAAAGACCGCCATGCGAACATTCCATGCCTTGCCGGACAGAAGTGATTCATCAATCTTTGGGCTTTTGGTGATCCCTTTGATACCTTGCGCGGGCTTGCCGATAAAGCTGTTGATCTCGATCGGCCCTTCTTCATCACTACCGTCGAACACTTGTGCGGAATAGAACTTATCACCATCCAGCGCATGTTTGATCAACTGTAGCGTATGTCCCATGGGAAAAAGCGAGCCCTTGGATAGATCATATTTAATCGCCTGCGGCATACGATAGAGCGCTTTGCCCCCTGTCGCATCGACATTCGCATGGCCCAATATTTCCTGATACATCTGGCCGTCGCGCTCGCGGCGGGAGGTGAAATTGAAATCCTTGCCGTCGAAGGTTTCGTACGTCGAGAAATCGGAATTAATCCGCATGCCAGGGCTGTCGGCATATTCGTAGAACAGCTTGAATTTATGGTCCGTCACCCATGCCTCGCAAGACGGCTTCCATTCATAGACCATCTGACCGCTGATATTGATGATTTGCGATCCGCTGTGCGTGGCGACCAGATCGATATCGTAAAGCGCCTTGTGGGCGACCAGCCCCTTGGCCAGCGCGGCATCGGCAGGCGCGGCCTGAGCCGCAGGAATGCCCGCAACAAGGGCAAGGATTACAGCGATGGTTCGAAGCGACGTCATACACACCCTTTTGATTGGGGGTTAAATAATGGCCTTTAGGCTTTCAGATGAACCATTTAACCATATTTTGCTTTAAAAATTAAGAACTCCCTTTACTATTGACATAATAATAAATTGTTACTATATATCCGCCCATGGTATGGGATGCATTTGATGATAGCGCGGAAGACGCGCAACGTATGGCGGACAGCCTCCGAAGAAAACTCGCGGCGGCGGCAGAAAATATAATTGAAGACAGCGCTCAGCGCGCCAAGGATAATGCCGCTATCTACGAAATATACGGCACCCTTTCCGGCTTTAACAACCATGCCATTTCGCAAGCGGTCGAAAAAAACGTTTCATTAGACGAGGCGCGAGCCATTCTCCTTGCAAGAGCGCACAAGGAGTTTGAAAAACGATCTGCTCCTCCGGAAACAAAAGAACTGGAGACATCGCAAACCGCACCGGTGGCCAAGGTGGTCGGCATCGCACCCCTGCCCGCAACGTTCCGCTCCGGCTTTTTCCTCAATACAGAAGAAAACAGCTTCATTTTATCGCCGATCGATGAGCCATCCGTGGAGATGTTCGTTGCGGTTCCATCAGACATAGAAGAAAAATTCGACGTTCATCACATCGTCTTTCCCGTTCAAAAAAACGATGCTGGCGTTTTTGTCGCGGATGAGACGCGTAATGTCACGTCAACGCGTGTTTACACGCAAATTACGCCTGCCCTTGCAGGAGCCGCACTTGCCACATTTGCCAATGGCGACGGCAGCGGATATACACGCCCGCTCGAACGCCTCAAGGAAAAAGACCGCAATCTGACATCGCTTTTAAAATCCCAGTATTTCCAGTTTGGCGAGGGTTGCACTCTGGTGGACGTTGTCGTGATGAAAAGCATCGAACGATTGATCGATCACCCGCATCTGGCCGAAGCCAAAGATGCTTTGATCCATGCCGAAAAACTGGGCCGCATCAGAACCAAAGAAATCGTCAGCCAGCCACCGACGCAATCGCCGCATCAATTCAAGCGTATGAATTTCGTTGCGGAAAAGCCTGTGCTAGCCGTAGCGGCTCCCGCACCGCAACTGCCAGATCTTTTCAATGTCGAAGTTTTCGATCCCGCCGGCCCGCGCAACTACAAACGGATTATCAATCCTGCCGCTTATTACGCGGAAATGGCCGTATATGATTTGAAAAAGGCATTGAACAAGGCCGGATTTATCATCCTGTCCGGCCCGACCGATTTGACGGTCACGAAAACCTCTACGGAGAAGAAAACATGGCTGCAAGGCGATCTTGAAATCATGGACCGCGCCGGCCGCATCAAAACATTTACCCTAAGCTTCCGCTACACAAACGGCCGCATTGAAAAAACCAACAACGGAAAAGTTTATCATCCGGCCAAACAAGCCATTTCTATTCAAGGAACTGTCGAAGGTTCCGGCAACACCATTCATATGATTAGAGACGAGCAGATAGCCGCACCCTACCGCTGGCGTGAGGGACGCATTCCGCAATCCTACAAAGACGAATTGATCGCAACATCCGATGTCATGGCCAAGGCCATTGCGGACATGTTCAGTATGGATGAGGTCACCGTCCATGATCTGGCGCATGATCTTGCCGATGCCGAAAATGCCGACCAAATACGTAAAGACTTATTTTGGGTGCGTGCAGAATCTGAAATGCCGAATGCAGATGGTGAAAACGGACTCATCAACGCCTTCCGCGACAGAACCGGTTTAAGAATTACCAAAGTCACCTTTAGCGACGATATGGACGCCTACCGTCTTGCCGCTTTGCAGGCACTACGCGCAGAAAACAACATGCCCAACAACAAATTATTGATAGATGCGGTCAAAACGATTCATAATAAGACTCGTGGTGACGATGAAATTTTTGTGAAGAATTACGATCACTTCTACAAAAACCTAGCCCCTAAACCTAGCCTGTAAACACCCACGCCGCTATGCGGCAAACCTTGCCGTTTGCCTTTTTTGCATAGACCACCCTGCATATTTTGCCTGCTGGAATCGTTAATAATTTCAAACCGTTAGAATAATCAACCCGTTGATCTTCCTCAATTTCCACGGTTAACGGGGAACTGGCACACCCTTCGCAATGTTGGATTATGTGAGTAAGGCGTGATGTACGCCAAGCGTTTGGAGCTCCAAAACTCCTTACGGATGACATGTAATTAAGGGTGTTGCTTTAATGCAAGAATTCGAGCCTGTTTCAACGCTACCGTCTTTGACAAGACCGGAACGTTCCGTTCTGCGCGCATCCGTACGCAAGGAGCGCGCTGAAAACGAGGAGCGCGATCTGGAGCGCGACGGCTGGTTCCGCACAATGAGTGCTAGCCTCGCGCTCATCAAGCAGGCTCATCTGCGTCTCGATGCTGCGGAAAGCAGAATTGCCGATCAGGAAGCCCGCATTGCCGAACTGGAATCGCAGGTCACGAGCGACGAGCTGACCGGTCTTCTCAACCGCCGCGGCTTTTTCAATGCGTTCGTCAAAGAGATGGACCGCACGCAACGCGGCCACAGTCATGGCGGCCTGCTCGTTCTGGTCGATCTGGACAATTTCAAAATGATCTACGACACCTATGGCCATCAGGCCGGCGATGCCGCGCTTCGCCTCGTCGCCCGCACGCTGGAAAGCAACAGCCGCGCGATGGATTCCTGTGGTCGTATCGGCGGCGATGAATTCGTCCTGCTTCTGGTCAACACCGAGCGCGACAAGGCTTTGGTCCGCGCGCAGAATTTGATCAAGCAGCTGAACAACCTGAGCCTAGTCTGGTACGGCGCAGAATTACCGATCCGCGCCAGCCTTGGTTTGAAAGATTACGGCGCCGGCGACAAACCCGAAGATATCTTCGGCCAAGCCGACGGCTTTTTATACGCGCAAAAACGAAGCAACAAAGGTCTTGGACCAAGGAGCATTTCATCGGCGTTTTAAACGCATAGACAACAGAACAAGTTTCCGCCTGCCGCCCCTCCCAAACCGTGAACCCCAACCCTAGGCAGGCGAAAAAAGACCCGGTGTTTCCCCAGACACCGGGTCGCCTTTTTGTCCGCAGGGTTCACAGCATTTAATGCACAGAGTTATGCCCCGATATTTACATTCCCTACATTAGAAATGTTTGACCTAAAACGTGACTCCCTCTTAGCTATACAAGTAACAAGGGGGAGCCATGCCAGAATCGCAGATCGAACGCCCGCACTCATACGTCGCGGCTATTTTTTCGTTGAGTTCGCTACCAAAACCAAAGGATGAGGACAGAAGCGAAACCATTCTGCGCGAAGAGTGGCGCGAAGCCCTTAAAGCAGGAAAAGACCGCAAGGTTCGCGGTTTGATGCGCCGGCATAAAATCGACGCCGATTTCCCAGCCAACATTAAAGGCGATCATCCGCTGAAAATTATCGCCTTGTCCGATGAAGACCCTTCCAAATTCGATCATCAGGTCCGCACCGCCAAAACGCTGATCGAACGCGGATGCGAGCTGACCGTGCCGGATTCCCGCTTCATGCTTCCAGCCGATTACGCGATGATGAGCGCCAATACGACATTGGCAGCCATGATTGCCGTCAAGACGATCCTTGAGTTGAGCGAAGGCAATCGCGCGCTGGGGTATACGCCGAACATGGATGGGTGGCTCAAAACCCATGATGATACTGAAGAGCGTTTGCGGCGCATGGGAAATTTCGTGCGCAATTGCAACACGGTCGGCGATGTTGTGATGAACCAGAATTTCCTTGCGGAAAGCCCCAAGCTGTTTGCGGCGCTGTCGATAGAAGACATGCATTACTGGTCTGAAACGAAAAAAATGCCTCCGGAAGCGGATATTCCCTCTCCGTCGAAACAAAGTGCGGGACTGCGTTTTCTACGCGAGATCGCTGTCATCGAAGACAAAGCCGCCCTTCGTTTTCTGGAAGGAAACAAGCAATCCTTTAATTACATGACCCAAGACCGCGGTTGCGGCAACATCGTGAGAGCGGAACGCGCGTATCTTAAACGCGCGCTTGGAGAAGTTCTAGCTATGCGCCGCGAAGAACGTGATCCCTCACCTGCACCTCAATCAGAAGAACGTCCACCCCATATTTTCTCCAAGGCTTTGGGGCGCCCGCAGCCATTCTTGTACAAGTTGTAGCGTACGCTGTTTTTTTCCGAGTAATCCTGATGATGTTCCTCTGCTGGAAAAAAGGTCGTCCGCGGTTCAATCTGCGTGGCGACCTTTTCTTTGAATTTCTCCTCGATCTTCTTCAACGAGGTAAGCGCCTGTTTTTCCTCGTCCGGCGTGCCGTAAAAGATCGCCGCAACATATTGCGATCCTTTGTCACAGAACTGCCCTTTGTCATCGAACGGATCGACATTGCTCCAGAAGATATCAAGCAATTGCGCGTAAGTCACAATCGCCGGATCATAGGTGACGGAGATGGCTTCATTGAAGCCGCTCATACCGCTGGAAACGTCTTCGTAAGTCGGCGCCTTTCCGGCAGGGCCGCCAGCATAGCCGCTCGTCACATCGCTGATCCCCTTGTGATGGGAGAATTCAGCTTCCATGCACCAAAAACATCCGCCCGCAAAAATGGCGGTTTTATTCTCAGCACGCGCTACCGTAGGAAGGAAAAGCGAGGCGGCAATCAAAGAAACGATCATTTTCATACAGAAATCCTTTGTCTGTTCATAAATATAGATACGTGCGTTACATAAGAAAGTTACACCTTAAACAATCAATTTATAAGCGGATTGCAATATGTTCATCCGTCCCGTATTTTCATCGCTGAATATACGGGAGATCAAAGACATGAAAACCAAAGCCGCCGTGGCCTTTAAGGCCGGAGCCCCCCTTTCCATCGAGACCGTGGATCTGCAAGGTCCGCAGACAGGCGAAGTCCTGATCGAGCTTAAAGCCACAGGCATTTGCCATACCGATGCGTTTACGCTCTCTGGCGATGACCCAGAAGGTGCGTTCCCCGCCATCCTTGGCCATGAGGGCGCGGGCATCGTGCGTGAGGTTGGCGCAGGCGTCACCTCCGTTAAACCGGGCGATCATGTTATTCCGCTCTATACACCCGAATGCCGCGAATGCGATTACTGCCTTCACCCGAAAACAAATCTCTGCCAGAAAATTCGTAGCACTCAGGGTAAAGGCCTGATGCCGGATGGAACATCGCGCTTTTCCATCGACGGCAAGCCGATCCTGCATTATATGGGTTGCTCCACTTTCTCGAACTTTACCGTGCTTCCCGAAATCGCGGTCGCCAAGATCCGCCCCGACGCACCGTTCGACAAGGTCTGCTACATCGGCTGCGGCGTCACAACGGGCGTCGGCGCCGTCGTCTTCGATGCGAAAGTCGAACCCGGATCGAATGTCGTTGTTTTCGGCCTTGGCGGCATCGGCCTTAACGTCATTCAGGGCGCAAAGATGGTCGGCGCGAACAAAATCATCGGCATCGATATAAACCCCAAGCGCGTGGACGTTGCCAAAAAATTCGGCATGACGCATTTCATCAATCCGAAAGAGACGCCGAACTTGATCGAAGCGATTTCGGATCTAACCAATGGCGGCGCGGATTACTCATTCGAATGCATCGGCAACGTCAACACGATGCGCCAAGCGCTTGAATGTTGCCACAAAGGATGGGGCGAGAGCATCATCATCGGCGTAGCCGGCGCGGGGCAGGAAATTTCGACCCGTCCGTTCCAGCTGGTTACGGGGCGCGTGTGGCGCGGTTCGGCCTTTGGCGGCGCACGCGGGCGAACGGATGTGCCTAAAATCGTGGACTGGTACATGGACGGCAAAATCGATATCGATTCCTTGATCACCCACACCATGCCTCTGAACGATATCAACAAGGGGTTCGAGCTTATGCATCATGGGGAAAGCATCCGCAGCGTCGTTCTATACTAATTCTTAGCAATTGCCCGTGGTATAATAGAAGGATGCCCATGGAAACGGTTAGCTCCCAAAAATGCTTCGGCGGCACGATCGGCGTATACCGCCACGATTCCGCCGAAACAAAATGCTCCATGCGGTTCTCGCTGTTCCTGCCGCCGCAGGCCGACAACGGACCCGTCCCTGTTCTTTTCTGGCTGTCGGGTCTGACCTGCACGGAAGAAAACTTCACGACCAAAGCGGGCGCATACGCCAAAGCCGCGGAATTGGGGCTTGCGATTGTCGCGCCCGATACATCGCCGCGCGGCGAAGGCGTTCCCGATGATCCGGCATACGATCTGGGACAAGGCGCGGGATTTTATGTCGATGCGACGCAAGAGCCGTGGGCCAATAATTTCCGCATGGAAAGCTATATCGTCAAAGAATTGCCCGCGCTTTTGAAAACGGAATTCCCGAACGCCGATCTGAAGCGCGCCGGAATCTTCGGCCATTCGATGGGCGGGCACGGCGCGCTCAAACTCTTCTTCCGTCACCGCGATGTTTTCCAGAGCGTCTCCGCCTTCGCCCCCATCGTCGCGCCGACCTATGTGCCGTGGGGCCAGAAGGCATTCACCGCGTATCTGGGGGACAAGAAAGAAGTCTGGGCCAAACACGATTCCTGCGCGCTCGCGCTGATGTCCAAAAACGTCCCCGAAATCCTGATCGATGTCGGCACCAAGGACCAGTTCCTCGAAGAACAGCTCAAGCCCGGCGCGTTCGAGGGCGTGTGCAAGAAGGCCAATATTCCGCTCAAACTGCGCAGGCAACCGGGCTACGACCATTCCTACTTCTTCATCCAGAGTTTTATCAGCGACCATCTGGAGCATCATGACAAGCAATTGAAAGCGCTCATCTTTTAATTTATTTATCAGTTCGTTTGGCGCGTTTTTTTAAATTTCTTCAATAGTTCGTTTCGCGAATTTTTTATTTTCACGCCGCCGATTTGCACAAGCCCTCCCCGTCATCCCACGCGCCGCCGGATTCTATGCATTGGGAAATCACGCCTTTGTCGCTCGTGATTTTGAAATGATTGACGATGGCGGCAATGATTACGAGCACCACAAACGCGGTGCCGAACCAAATGCACAAAGATTTCCAGTACCGCCACGCGGCTTTTAAAATCGTCATGCCTCAGCATAGGAATTAATTCATAATATGTCAAGCCCAAAAAATGGACATCTTATGGACAGTCGTATGCTGCCGCTTAAGAAAGCGGCAGATTTCCGTTAAGCGGCAAAGTAAGCGGTGATTAGCAATAGGTCGTACATTCGCCCTGTGCTATATTGAAATCTGCACCTACAAAATCTTTTACGCGTTTTTATGCAGACGCCCTCGCCATCAAATCTTTTGCGGCGCGGTTTCGGGATTTTGGAAAGGCCACCATGCGTGGAACAATCCTAGCCTACAGCACAAGCGTGAATGCCGGCGTCATTGTCTGCGACGAAGAAAATACTTTCGATTTTCGTGAACTTGACTGGATGGGGAAATTGGCCCCTGCCGCCAGGCAACGGGTAGAATTCGAAGGCGCAAGCCGCACCGCCACGAAAGTGCGCGCGGAAGGGTAAATCTTTTTGCTTGCCTATTTCTTCAATGCTTTCAGTTCTTCCTCGAGCGCGGCGATGCGGCGTTCGTATTCCACGACCTTGGCTTCGAGAAAGCCGTTCGGCTCCAGCATCTTTTGGACCTTGATCATCTGCTCTTCGAGGATGTAGAGGCGTTCTTCTTCAGTACGGTTTTGAAAGTGTTGGGGCATGGGGTTTCCTTTTTATTATATAGAATCCCATCCTTCATCACGTCTCGCACGAGACATACGGATAGGATTGGACTTTGTATGTTGCTCTAAATGCTTACATACCGGACAATTCCAGTATTCTTCACCGATTGTCATACGAACTAACTTCTCCTTATCACCATAACAACCAGGACAATAAGGGCCATCTTTATTTTCACCTTCAACAAGCCAATATACATTACGTTCATAGGTTAGATTTTCTTTTTGTTTTTGCTTTCTCTGTGCATCTGCAAGATTTTCTTTCAAAAACAAGATTTGCTCATCTTTTTCTAATATCGACTGCTTCAAAGATAAGATAATTTCTTTTAATTCAACATCTCCTAGTCGGTCTGCAATTGTCAGCCCAGACTTTATGGTTTCATAAGCACCCTTCATAGCACCCATAGCTGTAATTGGATCAACCATTGCTTTCTCCTTAAGCCGCTTCGACCTTCTTGGGCAAATTCAGTTTCAGATGCAGGTCTTTCAACTGCTGCTCTGTGATATCACTTGGAGCGCTCATCATCTGGTCCTCGTATTGGCCGTTCATCACGAAGGCATAGACTTCGCGAAGGTTCGGTTCATCCGCGAGCAACATCACGATACGGTCCACGCCGAAGGCGCAGCCGCCGTGCGGAGGCGCGCCGTAGCGGAACGCGTTGAGCATGCCGCCGAATTTTTTCTCCAGCACTTCTTTATCATAGCCCGCAATCGCGAAAGCCTTTTCCATGATGTCGGGGCTGTGGTTGCGGATGCCGCCCGAGCAAAGCTCATAGCCGTTGCACACGCAGTCATACTGCGTAGCCATGATGGCGAGCGGGTCCGGACCGTTCAGAGCCTCAAGCCCGCCTTGCGGCATGGAGAACGGGTTGTGGGAGAAGTCGATCTTGCCCGTCTTTTCATCCGCTTCGTACATCGGGTAATCGACGATCCAGAAGAGCTTAAAGACGCCCTTTTCACGATTGCCCATGTCATCGCAGATTTTATCACGCGCGCGGCCAGCGAATTTCGCGGCCTTTTCCGGCTTGTCGCAGACGAAGAAAATGGCATCGCCTATTTCCAACCCACTTTGATGGCAAAGTTTGGTCAGAGATTCGCTCGACATAAATTTAGCGATAGGGCCTTCGAATGAAGATTTAGGAATTATGGTTTCATCAAACATGTTGTTTGAGTTCATCTTTTCCCCTGCCATAGAAGCAGTTTCTAAGCTACGTTTAATGTAGCCAAGGCCCACCGCGCCTTCGCCGCGTGCCCAGTCATTGAGTTTGTCAAAGAAGGAGCGCGGACGATCGGCCACTTGCGGGGCGCGGATGGCGCGGACAACGCCGCCTTTTGCAATCACGCCCTTGAACGCATTAAATGTGACATCATTGCGTTTGAACACGTCTGTCACATCGCAGATGACCAGCGGATTGCGCAGGTCGGGCTTGTCCGAACCGTAATAGAACATCGCATCCGCATAGGTCATGTTCGGCAGGAATTCGACTTTGTGCTTTGTCCCCGTGAAGTCATTGAATTCTTCAAAGATGCCGCCGATGACTTTGGTCATGACTTCGAACACGTCTTCTTGCTGCACGAAGGACATTTCGACATCGAGTTGGTAGAATTCGGCCAGACGGTCTGCGCGGCCGTCTTCGTCGCGGAAACACGGCGCGATCTGGAAGTAGCGGTCAAAGCCGGACATCATCAGCAATTGTTTGAACTGTTGCGGCGCTTGCGGGAGCGCATAGAATTTGCCCGGATGCAGACGCGAGGGCACGAGGTAATCGCGCGCGCCTTCGGGGCTGGAAGCCGTAAGGATCGGTGTCTGGAATTCCTGAAATCCTTCATCGACCATGCGGCGGCGCATGGAGGAGATAACGCTGTTACGCAGACGAATGCGTTTGTGCATGCCTTCGCGGCGCAAATCGAGGTAGCGGTATTTGAGGCGGACTTCTTCACCGGCGCCGTCTTCTTCGGCAACCTGAAACGGCAAGACATCGGCGTAGCTTTGTACCGTCAGGGATTTGACCATCACTTCGATTTCGCCTGTGGGCATGTTGGCGTTCACGGTGCCTTCGGCGCGGGCGACCACTTCGCCTTCGATCGTCACGACGGATTCCACGCGGACCTTTTCAAACAGCTCGGCGTTCGATTCCGCCACGATCTGCGTCAGGCCGTGCGTGTCGCGCAAATCGATGAACAGAACACCACCATGATCTCGCTTGCGGTGTACCCAACCGGAAAGACGGACCGTTTGTCCGACGTGGGATTTGCGAAGTTCGCCGCATTTGTGGGTTCTGTAGGTATGCATGTGGTCTTAAGTCCTTAAAGCGTATTGAAAACAAGGGGAATTTATACAAGGGCAAATGGGCCAAAGCAAAGGAAAACTCTTGGATTCGCGGCCTTGCGGGTCTATGAAAAGGCATGATTATCCAAACTCAAGAACAGCTGGACGCCCTGTGCGCCGCCCTTTCCGCCGGACCCTACCTGACCATCGATACGGAATTCCTGCGGGACAAGACCTATTTCCCGCGCCTGTGCCTGCTCCAGCTGGCCGGGCCGGAGGTGAATGCCGCCGCCATCGACCCGTTTATCGAGGGGCTGGACTGGGAGCCGGTGCGCGCGCTCATGGCCAACAAGGACGTGCTCAAGGTGTTTCATGCAGCGCGTCAGGACCTCGAGATTTTCTATCACCTGTACGGCGAGCTTCCGACCCCCATTTATGACACGCAGGTCGCCGCGATGGTGTGCGGCTTTGGCGATCAGGTGGCCTACAACGCGCTGGTGCGCGAGCTGACGGGTCATGAGCTGGAAAAGAACGCGCAGTTCACGGATTGGTCACGCAGGCCTTTGTCGGAGCGGCAGATCCGTTATGCGCTGGATGATGTGATTTACCTGCGTGAGGTGTATGAAAAGTTGCATGCGCGGCTGGTCAAACAAGGGCGCGAGCAATGGGTGTTCGAAGAAATGGCGGTTTTAGAATCGCCGCGCACCTATCAAAATCCGCCGATGGAATCGTGGAAGCGCGTGAAGATCAGATCGGACCGCCCCGAAGTGCTGGCGATCCTGCAAGGGCTTGCGGCGTGGCGCGAAGAACAAGCCGTGAGCCGCGACGTGCCGAGATCGCGCATTCTCAAGGATGAAACGCTGGCCGATATCGCGATGTACAAGCCGCGCGACGAAGATGCGTTGCTGCAGATCCGCTCCCTGCCCTCCGACCTCGCCAAAGGCAAGATCGGCAAGCAGGTGTTGGAGATTGCCAACCGCGTTCTGGACGGCCCCAAAGACAACTGGCCGCGCATTCCCCGCAAAGAGCCGTTCCCGAAAAACGCAGCCGGCACGCTGGAGATGCTCAAGATGCTCCTGCGCATCAACTGCGCGGAAGAGGACGTTGCGGCCAAGCTGGTGGCGGATTCAGACGATCTGGAAAAAATTGCCGTTGAAAAAGAACCGGATGTTGCAGCCATGCATGGCTGGCGCTTCGAGATGTTCGGCAAGGATGCGCTGGACCTCAAGGCCGGAAAGATCGCGCTCCGCCTCGAAAAGGGCCGCGTCAAAAAAGTTGCGGTTTAACCGGCTTTGCCGCGCTCGTCGAAGGACCGCCGCGCCTTTTCGATGGTCTGCAAATTTTCTTCGGCCCAGATCCATACCCCGCAAAAGGCCGCGCCCAAACTCAATCCGAGCGGCGTGAGCTTATATTCCACTTTCGGCGGCACGACAGGATGGATAGTGCGAACGACAAGCCCGTCGCGCTCCATCTGCCGCAATGTCTGGGTCAGCATTTTCTGACTGATGCCGTCGACGCAACGTCCGATCTGCGTGAAGCGCATCTCCCCCTTCTCCGCCAGTTCTTCCAAAATCAGCATAGTCCATTTGTCCGCCACGCGGCCGATCAGTTCATTGACCAGCTTTTCGATCCGCGGGTCGATCTCGTCGGGCGGCGGTGTTTCCAATATAGCTTTCGCGCGCGCCTTTTGTTCCTTGGTGTATCCGGCTTTGGGCATTTAACACTCTCTTTTAGGTAAGTATAAATCTTTTGGGTGCCTACTTCCTATTATACAGCAGAAAGCCATATCCTGAAAAGAGGACAAAAACCCCACTGAAAGGACAAGCCATGAAAACGACAGGCAACACTATTTTGATTACAGGCGGCAATTCCGGTATCGGCAAGGAGTTGGCGCGCGAATTCCACAAGCTGGGCAACAAGGTCATCATCACCGGCCGCCGCAAGGATGCCATTGACGAGGTTCTTGCCGCCAATCCCGGCATGGATGGCTATGTTCTCGATGTTCAAGATGAAAAAGCCATCGAAGATTTCGCCGCAATGATGATCCGGAAATATCCGGATATGAATATCCTGTTCAACAATGCGGGCATCATGAAAAAAGAGGATATAAAAGGCGCAGGCATTTCCTTGAAAGATGCAGAAGACATGGTCATTACCAATCTTCTGGCCCCTATACGCTTAACTGCTGCGTTTCTGCCGCATCTGAAAAAGCAAAAAGAATCGACCATCATCAACACGACATCCGGCCTTGCGTTTGTACCCCTGACGGTCACACCGACATATAACGCCACGAAAGCGGCGCTTCATTCCTACAGCATCGCGCTTCGGGAACAATTGAAAGGAACCAGCGTCGAAGTAATAGAGTTGATCCCGCCTGCCGTGCAAACGGATCTGATGCCCGGCCACGCCACCAACCCGAATGCGTTGCCGCTACAGGACTACATCAACGAGACGATGGCGTTGTTTAAACTGCAACCCACCCCATCCGAAATCTGCGTTGAGCGGGTTAAATTCCTGCGAAACGCCGAGGTGGAAGGCCGTTTCGGACAAACATTGACCATCCTGAATGCCGCATAAACTTCTTTACAGCCTGTCTTCGACCCATGTCGAAGACAGGCTTATTTCATTGAATTTAAATAATATTTTGATCGCTGCAAATTTTTCTTGCTCAAAAATATGCAATATGTAAATAATCTTTGAAATTAAGAGGATTTGTCATGAAAAATGTTCGCACCGCGTTTGCCGCCCTTGGTCTGATGACCGCAGCCCCCGCCGTTGCCCAAGACGATCTTGATTATGACGTTTCCGCGCAGATCGACGCCTGTTTTGAAGGAATGCAATTCGCCAGCACAGACGACAAGGAAGAGGACAGCTTTGATCTATACGGCGATAACGCCACCAAGGATGCTTATTGCGGCTTTAATCTTCATGTCGGCGACGACCGCGATGCCATGAGCGCGTTTGCCGTGGTTAACGGTAAAGGCACCTACACGCTCAACAGCGAGAAAAACAAACCGTTCAGCTATACAATGAACGACACGCAAAGCGCCGTGGCAACGGATTTCAATGAAACCGTCATTACCTATCGCAAGGATGTTCTGAACCAAGTTCCCGAAGCCGAACAAGCGCTGGAAACCCTGACGCAAAACGGAAAGATTGCAGTTGTATCCGACAGCAAGAATTTCCTTGTCGTTAAAACCAACGATCCCGAACTGGCGATAGACTCCCTGCCCGAACACATGATGATGAGCGCACAAGCCTTGACGCAGAACACAGCCATCATCAACGCCGCACTGGAACAACAGATTCCGCAACCGCAGACATCCGAAGCGAAAACAAGGATTTTTGTTCCGGTTAGCTTTGCCGCTAAATTTTAAGAAGCGCTTCGTGCGGGAAATTGTTGAACCCGTAGCGCGTCGCGTGATCGTTTTGGATCTGCGCGTACAGCAAGCCCGATAGATATTCCACTTCCGTGGTCAAAGGATATGTGGGGCGATTGTTGAAATCGATCAGGCGCACATTATCCTTCTCCCGGCAAATTCCGCTTTGCGTTTCCATGACGGTTACGGGCGCATCGGATGAATTGATCATGCAATGTACAGCACCTCGATGCATGGAAATGGACTGCCCCGCCGGAACGTCATAGCGCTTGCCATCGAGAATAACCGTAAGGATGCCCTCTTTGACTTCCCACAACTCCTCGCGCCCGCGGTGGCGCTGCAAGGACAGCATGAAGCCGGGTTTGACTGTTATCAATTTGATGCAGACATCGATGCCGTTTTCCTGCTTGGCCTCGATCACCTGATTGCTGCCCCAAGGGGAATCAACCATCTGGCCGGTGGTGTAGTCGGCCTTATCCATATCCAGCTTATAGCCCTCGACTTCCGCGATTTCGCGCAGATTGCCAGGGTTCTGGAAGTCATAGTGAGGATTCCACGAGGGATTGAACGTGCCGACCATCAAATTAAACCTTTTTGCTATGCAACATATATAGACCATCCATCGTGAAAAAAACAACCGCTAGTTGGGATTTTGGGCATGGATTTGTGCCAGTTTTAAGGCCGACAATATGGTGCCTGACTAAATTTTACGCGGTATGTTTTCATAATATTTAATCATATACCTCGTAAAATAAAAGGGCGACTGATGCCGCCCCAATTTAGATATCTCCGATATTCCTATTAGAAACCAAAATGCTTCAAACCTTCCACGACCCCATGGAAGCGCTCCCCCCTGGCGATGATATGGGATGCCCCATCCTGTTGCATGGACTGCACATGCGCTTTTAGATCAGCGCTGGCGTTGCCGACGGCAACACCGTTGAACTTTTTCTGGAACATGCTGATGTCGTTCCCGCCATTGCCAAAAACGATGACGTTTTCATCGGCGATGCCGTAGCGCGCGGCCAAACTGGCCACGACATGTCCCTTGCTACAGGCAATCGGCGTTACATCCAGATAGAGGTCTTTTTCAGCAACGACAAGATTGACCATCATGTCGGTGAAAGGCGCCGCCTTTTCGCGTATTTCACCGAGCACAACACGAGCACGATCTTCCGTCACGCCCTCTTTGAACAGGTAGCTAATCTTGAATTCGTTTTTGTGTTCTCCCAGCAGAGGTATGACTTCGTCGCCATAATCATGAGCGACAGATTCCGCCATTTCCGTAGAGAATTTCAATGTACGCAGATGTTCGATAAACATGTCATCGGATTCATAAATGCCGGTTGCAGGATCACGCACATAAAGTTCGGTCGCGGACATGCAGGAAATATGCATGGCATCCGCCAGCAACTCTTTGTGCTCCATACAGCTCGAGAAAATCGCGTTCGTGGCATGCACCACGATAGCGCCCTGCTCTTGCGTTTCTTCCAGCTTGGATTTCAGGGCGAGAATAGAGCCGCGGTCGTCAGCCGACAGCGTGCGCAACGTACCGCGGTCAAACAGTTGCGTATCATCGATATCCAGCACTATCAGTTTTTTACTCATTAACGGCTTTCCGCAATTTTGCTCTTATACCAATCATACGATTTTTTGGGCGTCCGCTTCAAAGTCTGGTAGTCCATATGGACGATCCCGAAACGCATCCCGTATCCTTCCGCCCATTCAAAATTGTCCATGAGCGACCAGACGAAATACCCTTGCAGATTGCAGCCGTGGTTGTCACGGGCATCGAACATGGCGTCGGTGTAATCCTTCAAATAACCCACGCGGCGGTCATCATTCACAACGCCCTTCGCATCCGGTTCAGAGTTTTCGCACATGCCGTTTTCGGTGATGCACACAACAGGATTGCCATATTTTTCTTTAATTTCGATTAACGCAACCTTGAGATCGGCGGGGCTGATGTTCCAGCCGATATCCGTGCGCGGGCCCGGAGGCGCTTCGGCATTCGATGCCCCCAACGGGTGCGAGTCATCGGCGCGAACATAATTGGAGTTGTAGTGGTTGATGCCGAAATAATCCTGATTGGCCACAATGGTCTTCATATCGCCGTCTTTGATGTATTTTTCGACATGAGGCAGGGTGTTGGCCGGATAGACGCCTTTGAAAAGCGGATCGGCAAAATTGCGCTGCCATGTCTCGTCCATAATTTGCGCGGCACGGACATCTTCAGGCTTGGACGGGTCTTTCGGATACATCGGGAAATACGTGTAGGAAGAACCCAGATTGGTATCTTTCAGAAGACCGCGCATTTGTTGCGTGACCAGACCGTTCACCAGATTGATATGGTGCTGGGAAGCATACATAGCATCGAGACTCTTTATGCCGGGCGCAAAAATACCCAGATAATGGCCAAGATATGTGATGATCGATGGCTCGTTGATGATGATGTAGTTCTTTACGCGGTCGCCGTACAAGCGGCAAACATGATCCGTGTATTCTTCGAACCAGCCCGTGATGTCGCGATTTGTCCAGCCGCCTTTATCCTGCAATGCCTGCGGCAAATCCCAGTGGTACAAGGTTGCCCACGGCGTGATATTTTTTTCAAGCAGTTTGTCGAACAGGCGGTTGTAGAAATCCGCGCCTTTTTGGTTTAGCTGTCCTGTGCCTTCAGGCAAAAGACGCGTCCAGCTGATGGACATGCGGTAGGCATCGACGCCGAGATTCTTGATCAACGCAACATCTTCATCAACGCGGTTGTAGTGATCGCAGGCAACATCGCCGTTGTCGTTGTTTTTCACGTTGCCGGGCGTATGAGAAAATGTGTCCCAGATGCTGGGGCCCTTGCCGTCGGCATTCCATGCGCCTTCAATTTGGAATGCAGCCGTTGCGGTCCCCCAGATAAAGGACGGCGAAGTGTTGTTTGTCATTGATTGAAGCCCTTAAAATGCCTTGGAGAGATCTAATACCGGCAACGAGAATGTCTGGCCCACGAGGCGATCACGCGTGGTCGGTTCACGGTCGCACAGAATACCCACGAGATTTTGGGTCGCCAACGGAACATCGTTCAGATCGACAGCGCCGTTATGCATTGTACGAGTGGTGTTGTTGTGCACGATACGCACGAGAGAATGCATCGGATTGTCCGCAATTCTGATACGGTGTTCGCCGCGCTGTTCCACCATATCCATGAAGAATTGAACGTCTTCGCGGCGGGATAGCGGGCGGAAAGGACCGAACTTACCAAATTCGCTACGGAACTTCTCACCGATCTCAACAGCCGCATCCATGCGGTAGTTGAAGGCCAGTCCGTAAATACCGGCATGTTTGTACTTATTTTCTTTGGTTTGGGCTTTATCATCCCAAACAACGTAGCGTGGAATAACGCTTTTATGGCCGTTTTCGAGAACGTGCGTTTCCTGATCCTGCTTGGAATAGGCATAGTGGTACCAGTTGCCGCCAATGGCATCGTGAACGAACATGTTGCCCAGTTTTACAAAATCATGACCATCCTGAAGCAAATCGTAAACAGCGGGCACGATTTCCGGCGACGAGAAGTCGTCATCGTCTTTTGCCATGATAACAGCGTTTTTGTCAGCATGACCATAAAGCTTGTGCGCGATAAGAATACCGACATTGCGCATCTCGCCTATGCTCGGAATCCAAAGGTCGTGCGCGACAATAAAACGATCGCTCAGGGAATTGGTCGCCAGATGCTCGACGCGTTTTTTTATGTCCGTCTCGGAAAAAAGGCATTCCCTGCACGTGTCGCGGAACTGATGCGGCACCGATCCAAGATGTTTGCGGTCGCGCATATTGATATAGGTGATGTCGGGGTTGTCCATGCTACTGAACAACTCGGAAGCCTCGGAGGTTTCGTCCACGATGATCCATTTCAGCGCGGGCGCCTCGGGGTGAGTCTTGCGGAATTCCTGATAAGGCTTCCAGAACGCATCAAGCTGTCTTTCAAGGAACGCATGACGATCCTTGGACGGCGTAATGGCGACAACGATAGGGCCTTGCTCGGTAAATCTACTGGTCAGCATAAAGGGCACACTCCTTTTTACATAAAGCTTTATAGGTGCTTTAAGATCTTCCGTCAATCTTTTTTATCTTTTGTGGCTTTTTAGCTCAATTTGCTAGAAAAATATACGATTATTCACCGATTGTAGTCCTGCGGAGCAGCAATCCCCAGATCCTGTAAAACACCGCGCATCATAGGCACCGTAATCCCTCTTTTTTCGATCAAAGCCCGATTATCCGCCATTTCCACAATACGGCGCGCCTCTTCGAACGACCGCTCCATATGTAGCACAATATAGTTAATGACATCCTGCCCCACGCGGAGCTGGCGGTCGTTAAACATTTTAACCAGAATGGCAGACAGCAGGACATCGTCCGGCTCCCGAATCGCAACAGCGGGGGCGGCCCGCAGACGGCTGGCCAGATCGGGCAAGGCGAAGGAACGGCGGATGGGCGGCTCCAACAACGTCAGCATGATCGAGCGCTTTTCTTCCTTGAACAAATTGTAGAGATGAAACAGCCCCTTCTCCGCCTCGATATTGCCGATAAGCATGTCGGCATCTTCAAGAATGACATGCTTGGCCGCCGAAGCAATCTGGCGGATCGACATATCGTTGAGCGTGCCGGGATGTACGCATGCGGCGTTGCTTTTCTCCCCCCACACAGCGGCAAGATGGCTTTTGCCGGAAGCCACAGGGCCATAGAGGATAAGCGCAGGCGCAGGCCAATCCGGCCATGCATCGATCCATGCAACAGCGTCCTGATTGTTGGGCGCAATCAGAAAATCATCGCGCCCCATCGCGGTGCGATGACCGAGATCAAATGGAATCTGACGGCTTGCCGCCATGCTAGACATCCCTTTCCTCGAGAATAATCATTGTCGCCTCGATATCATCCGGCATGATGATGACAGGTTCCTCAGGCTCTTTTTGATACAAAGAACTGAGTTTATATTGATCGATCCCGAATCCGACAAGCACGCCGACAACGGCGGCCACAGGCACAGCCAGCAGCATGCCGAGAATACCGAACAGCGATCCGCCGGCAAGTAGCGCGAACATGACCCAGAGCGGATGCAGGCCGACATTGTCCCCTACCACTTTGGGCGAGAGGAAATTTCCTTCGATAAATTGCCCAGCCATAAAGATGGCGGCGATAATCGCCGTATATACGGGATCGCCCGCCTGAAACCAAGAAACCACAACACCGACGACAAGCCCCAGCGTCGAGCCGACCAACGGGATGATCGAGAACAGACCTGCGCCGATCCCAATCAGGAATCCGTAATCCAGTCCCGCGATGCTCAGCGCAATGGCATAGATCATGCCCAGCAAGAACGCGACGATAATCTGGCCGCGGATAAAGCCCGAAACCTTGCCGTCTATCTTTTTCAAAAGTCCGCGGATAACGTCGGCATACTGGCGCGGATAAAGCCCTTCGACCCATTTGGTTATGTGCGGCCATTCCTTCATCATGAAGAAGGCGACGAGCGGCGTAATGACCAATGTGGTTGCAAAATCCACCAGAAAAACGCCGCCCGAGGCTATACTGCCCACGATGCCGCCCGTTACCCCAAACAGCTTTCCGGCATTGTCTTTAAAGTAGTTGTTGATTTCTTCGATGTAATCCGTGCCTACGCGTTGCTCTACCCAGTTCAGATAGGGGCGGATTTGCGCGAGCGTATCCTGAACGTAGGTCGGGAAATTTTCGATCAGCATCTGCCCCTGACGAAATGCCATCGGCGCCACGGCCACAAACAAAAGACCAAGAATTGCAAAAAACAGAATAAGGATTATCAGTGCGGTTACCCAGCGCGGGATTTGCTTTTCATACGAAAACTTGCGGACGACCGGATTGAGCAAATAAGCAATCGTGATCCCCAAAATGAACGGTGTGAGGATGGATTTAAAGAGCCAGATAAATCCGATAAAGAGAAGTAAAAATCCTGCCCAGAATCCGGCTTTGGTTATTGGTGTTATCGCCATAATCTTTACCTGTAAACGGGTTGAGCGGATCCGCCGATATATAAGTCCAGCGTGCCCGAAGGAGAAGCGCGCATGACGATACCCGCATTTTGTAATGCAAGTTGCAAGGCTGTTGCTTCGCCAGCGTAACGCAGATCTATCAACGCTTCACGCGGCTTAAGGGATTTGATCATCACCGCCTGCATGCCGTAGATGCGGTCCAGAGTATTTTTCATGCGCACCCAATCCTGCACGGAACCGAACGTGGCACGGGCCTGATAGTTCCGTGTCGGCCCTAAGGCGGTACGCGTGTAAGGAATGGGGGCCGGAGCGGCTTGCGGTTGTTGTCCATATACCGTTGTTGTGCTGGTTGTGACAGCTTGCGGTGCACCCTGATTGACGTTGACGCCCGGCACATAGGCGGCATTGGCTTTCCAGTTCTGGCGCAAAAGATTTTTGACCTGCATCGCTGCGCGGGAGAACAACGCGTCGGCCAGTTCATTGGGTTGCTGATCGACGACGATCTTTTGTACAAACACGGGGCCATCAAAACCATTGTTGTAAATATTGATCGCAAGGCGCCCCGTGACATTGCCCGTAGGTTCGGCAGACGCCAAAAGGACGGCAACATCTTCTGCACCGTAACGGTTGGCGAGGCTTTGGACTTCCATCGGATCATATTGCAGAGCATCCGTATCGGAAACCTGCGCCATATCGTTTGCATCACCGAGCGGCAGGACGGTCGGCCGCATCATGCTTTTGTCCGCCGGCATGGAGCGCCACGCCTTCATCCATGGATTGGTTTCGTCCCACAACAGCGTGGCAGAACCGGATTGGTAAAACGGCAATACGAGAACCGGTTTTTTCGGACCATCCAGCGATACGCCTTGCGCACCCATCTGTTTTTTAACCGCCGCAGGGCGGAAGCGGATTGTGTAGGTCCCTTTGTAGCGTGTTGTGGAAAGTTGCTCGTTCGTCACCTCATAATCCTGAACAAAGGACGATGCCGTCACAGGATCGATGGCCGCCGCCTTGGCCGCTTCTTCAGGGCCGAGGAATTTTTCGATCAGCATTTGGTAGGCCTTCACCTGCGCCTCGTCCAGCGCCTTTTCACGGGCCTTGACCGCATTTTCGGCCGTGACATCCACTTCGACCTTCTCGATCGTATAAGCAGGGTCGGTTTCGGCATGGGAAACCACTGGAAACATCAGGAAAAACGCCGCCATCAGCGTATAAAATACTGTACGGCAAGGCGCGAATTGCTTATAGATTGGGGCGGCCATCATCCAAAAAATCCTAATGTCTGAGTGTGGCTTTTTTATAACGTGAATTGCGGCGGAAACCAAATGAAACAAAGCGCCTACAAAGAAGCCGGTGTGGATATCGATGCGGGGGCCGAGCTGGTCGAAAAGATCAAGCCCGCGGTCAAGCGCACCCGCAGAACGGGCATGATGGGCGGCCTTGGCGGATTCGGCGCGATGTTCGACCCGAAAGCCGCGGGATATAACGACCCGATCCTCGTCTCAAGCACCGATGGTGTGGGCACGAAAATCAAGATTGCGATTGATGCCAAGCGCCATGAGACCATCGGCATCGACCTTGTCGCCATGTGCGTCAACGATTTGATCGTGCAAGGCGCGGAGCCTCTCTTCTTCCTCGATTATTTCGCGACCGGAAAACTGGAAGTCGGCGTCGCGCAGCAGGTGATCGAGGGCATCGCCAAAGGATGCGAAATAGCGGGCTGCGCGCTCATCGGCGGCGAAACAGCCGAAATGCCCGGCATGTATAATGAAGGCGATTACGACCTTGCAGGCTTTACCGTCGGCGCGGTCGAACGCGGCCAGATTCTGACCGGCGAGACGATTGCCGAAGGCGATGTCGTGCTTGGCCTCGCGTCCTCGGGCGTGCATTCGAACGGCTATTCACTGGTCCGCAAAATCATGAAGGAAACGCAGGGGTATGATTATGAAACGCCTGCGCCCTTTGCCAGCGGCCGGACGATGGCCGATGTTCTGCTCGCCCCCACAAAAATTTATGTCAAACCTATGCTCAAGGCGATCAAGGCCGGCGGGGTGAAAGGCATGGCCCATATCACAGGCGGCGGTCTGAGCGAGAATATCCCCCGCGTTTTGCCGCAATCCGTCGCTGTCGAGCTTGATGCGGCCTCGTGGCAGCGCCCCGCCATTTTCGGCTGGCTGGCGCAGGCCGGCAAAATGGAAGCCGCCGATATGGCCCGCACCTTCAATTGCGGACTCGGCATGGTGGTAATCGTCGAAGCGGACAAGGCCGACCAGATGATCGCTTTGCTCAAGGCAGAGGACGAGCCAGCGGTCAAAATCGGGCATGTCGTCAAACGTCAGGACGAGGCCGGACCGCAAGTCATCATCCATAACGAAAGCGCCCTGCTCTCCTGATCTTGCAATCCGCGCAAAATCTGGTTGAATAGGCATAGAAGACAGATAAAAGGAAATTCCCATGGGCTCCAACCACAGCCAACCCGTCGAAGTCGATCCGCAAGCCCTGCAGGCCGCCCGCAAATCATGGGACAGCTTCACGGTCGCCATGCAAATTGTCATAGGCGCCATCGTCGTACTCTTGCTCGGCATGGCTTATTTCCTAGTCTGATTAAATTTTCTTTAACCAGCTAAAGCCTTTCATTTCTTCATTTTTTCCTAACCATTTCATCGCAAGATGATCGATGGGGGCGTGTACCATGCGCGATCCCAGGGGACGAAGAACTGTATGCCTTACAACGGCTTAGTAAATTCTGACCGGTTCACCTCCGTGCGGGCATCCGCACGGGCTTCTTCGTCTGTCCGCCTTTTACATCTTATTTTTACAATTTTGCTTCTGGCGGGACTCTTTTTCAGTCTGCAGGCAAATGCCGAAGAGAAGTTGCTCGGCGCTGCGATCCTGAGCGATCAGATCGATGCTCTCCCGCTGTCCCCTCACACCATCGTACAACCAGATCCGAACGGTCTTATCACGCCCCAATCCATCATGGCCGCGGGCGCGCAAAATCTGAACGGAAAATATCCGAAAGGAAAACTCGTCTCGCTCGGCTATGACGGCAATCCAGTCTGGCTCACGATCAAACTGCACAATGCCAGCATCGAAGAAGGCTGGATCGTCGATATGGGCGAGAAAATCGAAGGACGACTTGGACATATAGCCAGCGCGCAAGCCTATACGCTAAGTTTTAAC
>QFQB01000081.1 GCA_003241475.1 Micavibrio aeruginosavorus | reverse complement strand
CCCTTTTGCGATCCTATCTTTCAGAACATGGCTTGCTCTAAACACAAGAACGCGGCGCGGCGTAATCGGAACTTCAACTCCCGTTTTGGGGTTGCGACCGATCCTTTCACCTTTTTCGCGGATCGAAAAGCTGCCGAAAGAAGATAGCTTCACGTTTTCCCCAGAAATGAGCGCGTTCATCACTACATCAAGCACTTGCTCGACAAGGTCGGAAGATTCATTGCGCGACAGGCCCACCTGCGCGTAAACGGATTCAGCTAGATCGGCTCGGGTCAGTGTGCGTTCGCTCATGACATTCTCCCTTATGAATTGGTATGGCCTAAGTATAACCCATTGAAAACAAAGGGTCAACCAATAAGGTAGAAATTATCCAATGAAAGGAAAGGGTTAACAGCAAAAAAGGGCTGAAAGCCCTTTTAAAACCTCAATCTTCGGCCCCCTTTAACCGCCGAATTTCGGAGCACCATGAGGATATTCAATGGCTATTTTGATCGCCTGCTCGCGTTTTGGCTCTGCGAACTGCGGCTTGATATTTATGACGGAAAGCCCCGTGTTTCCCTCTTGTCCGATGTCGTGCAACGTGTAGCCGGGCAGAAATCTCGCGGGTCCGTTCGCTTCATTGCGAAATGTCACGGTCAATCCCGATACAACAAAAGTTTCCGATCCTATCGGCAGCTTCTCTATGTTGGGAATTTCCTTAGACTCCTCCACAACATCAACCAAACTTTTCAGTGAACGCTCATCGCGCAAATAAACAGTCATAGCAATACTCCTTAATCCTGAAGCGCACCAAACCACGCGGATAAAGTTATGTCAATATATTTAGGCGTACGCAATCCTGAGACCGCCGCGCTTCGCTTTTAGATAGAAATGGTCCTCCGGCAATGGATTGGCAAAGGCTTTAGCCTTGCGCGCCTCCGCGTCACGAACATCCAGAACTGTTAATCCTGAATCAGGCTCCACCTTGACATCATCCATTGCATAGCCGGGAAAAAAGCTCTGCGCGCCGACGTTGGCAGCTTTTTCTACAAACGATACGGACAAACCTTGTACGGAAATCATATCTTGCCCTACGAAAGAATCTCCAAAATCAGTACGAATGTCATTAACGGCCCTGATTGAAAATTCGCTACGAATATAAATTTGCATGACTTACTCCTTATAACAAACAAGGAGACATAATCACAATAAACTCATTATGGCAAGAAACTAAAACCGTAACAGCGCCGCGCCCCACGTAAACCCACCGCCCATGGCTTCGAGCAAGACCAGATGGCCGCGCTGGATGCGCCCGTCCCGCACCGCTTCATCGAGCGCCAAAGGGATGGAGGCCGCAGACGTGTTGCCGTGGCGGTCGATGGTCACGACAACGCGCTCCATCGGCATGTCGAGCTTTTTCGCAGTAGATTCAATGATGCGGATATTCGCCTGATGCGGCACCAGCCAGTCGATGCTTTCCGGATGAATGCGGTTTTGCGCCAGCACTTCGCCGACAATTTCAGCTAGATATTTGACGGCGTATTTGAACACTTCCTTGCCTTCCATCACCAGATGGCCGACCGTTCCTGTCGTGCTGACGCCGCCGTTCACGTAAAGAAGGTCTTTGCCCTCTCCGTTCGCATATAGATGCGTGGAATGAATTCCCTGTCCTTCGATGCCTTCATCGTCGTCCGGCTCGCGCTCTTCCAAAACAACCGCGCCCGCACCATCCGCGAACAACACGCACGTCGTGCGATCATTCCAGTCGATAAGGGACGACATTTTCTCCGCACCAATCACCAGCATACAGCTTGCATTACCCGATTTGATAAACGCATTCGCCGTAGAGAGCGCGTACACGAAACCGGAACAGACGGCCTGTACATCGAAAGCGAGACACGGCGGAATGCTCAGCGCCTGCTGAACCTTTACGGCAACAGCGGGAAAGGTGGAATCCGGCGTCGTTGTCGCGACGACAATGCCGTTGATCTGGTCGGGCGTGATGCCTGCGGCTTCAATAGCCTTTCTCGCGGCCTTGATCGCCATGTCGGCCGTTGATTCATCCTTGGCGGCAATATGACGTTCCTTGATGCCGCTACGTTGCACGATCCACTCGTCCGATGTATCGACCATCTTTTCCAGCTCGGCATTGGTCAGGATTTTTTCGGGAAGATACGACCCCGTACCGGATATATACGCCTTGCGTGTCATTGTGCCGCCGTGCTTTCGGATTGTTTTTGCGCATCCATCTGCGCCATCACTTCTTGAATCTCTGCGGCCACGCGGGCGTTAAACCCGCCTTTGACGAGGTTGGCCGCGACAAGAATAGCATTGGCCGTCCCATCTATGTTGCTACCGCCATGGCTTTTGACCGCCACGCCGCCAAGGCCGAGAAACATCCCGCCGTTGTATTTCGACGGATCAAGTTTGGATTTTAATTTCTTCATCGCGCCGCTGGCAAAGAAATACCCAAGCATCGCCAACGGGGAAGACTTGAACGCGTCTTTAAGGAACTGCGAGGTGAGCTTGCCAACGCCTTCCGCAGTCTTGAGTGCGATGTTGCCGGAAAAACCATCCGTGACAATCACATCGACAGTGCCCTTGGTGATGTCGTTGCCTTCGACGAAGCCGTGATATTTGCCATGAAATTTCACGCTTGATAGAATTGCGGCGGCCTCGCGCACTTCTTCATGGCCCTTCAATTCCTCCGTGCCCACATTGAGCAACCCAACCGTCGGCGTGGAAATCCCTTTCACTACCCGCGCGTATACCGCACCCAACATTGCAAATTGCACCAGCACACTCGCATCGCATTCCAGATTTGCCCCGAGGTCGAGCACAACGCTTGATCCGTTCGCATTCGGCATCACGCTGGCAATCGCCGGACGCTCGATCCCGGGCAGAGTTTTCAAAATCATTTTCGAAAGCGCCATCAACGCGCCCGTATTGCCGGCGGACACAACGCTGTCGGCCTTGCCGTCTTTGACCGCCTCGATCGCCAGACGCATGGATGAATCCTTGCTGGCGCGAATGGCGGATGAGACAGAATCACTGCTACTGATTTTCTTGTCAGTGTGATGAACGGCAGATACGGCTCTGAGCAGAGGAAATTTTTCCAGCACCGGCAAGATCTTCGCTTCGTCACCGTAAAACAAAAACCTGATATCCGGAAAAACAGCCAGGGCCTGCGCTGCGCCCGGAACGATAACGTCCGGTCCGTGATCTCCGCCCATCGCATCGAGGGCAATTGTCTGGCTGTATGTCATGGGATGGGTAAATAAAAAACTGCGAGCTTGGTTAAGTTGAACCAAAACTCGCAGTTTGAATGTTCTTTGTCAATTAGTCGCGGGCTTCCAGAACCTGACGGCCTTTATATGTGCCGGATTTCAGGTCAACATGGTGGCGGCGCTTTGGCTCACCCGACTTCGCGTCTTCGACCCAGTTGGTCGCTGTCAGCGCGTGGTGGGAGCGGCGCATGTTGCGCTTGGATTTGCTCGTTTTTCTCTTTGGTACAGCCATGGTCTTGGTCCTTAATTTGAATTTCGGTGCCTGTGATATCCAAATTCCCGCCCAAACGCAAGAAAAAGATTAAAATAGCAGGCACCTGCCCCATGTGGTATTATCGCACCAGTCTCGCCCCCCGTGCGTCCGCTACCCGGAAAATTCCAAAACACGACGAACGAACTAGACAAAAGTTAACGCGGCGGCAAAAAATTTTTCACGGAATTGGCATAAAATCCTTGATTTTCAAGGCGTCAGAGTTTAATTGCCATAACCATGAATGATGCTGTTTCAGACTTTACAATCTTAATGCGTAAACTAAACCAACGCATACGCGAAACCAACCCACACTCATTGGATGGGCGGGAACTGACCCTCGACCTCCTCGAGAACTATGACTACAGTCCAGAACACGCCGCCAAATGGTGCCGCCGCCTTTTGGAAACCGGTAAATATCGCGATGACGCTCTGCGTCTCGCCATAAGCGCCATCAACAATCGCGAACAGGACCGCAAGCCCAAACTGCTTCTGTCAGAGCTCGCTCGCAGCTTTAGCCAGAATGACGTGGCCGATCATGCAGAGACCATCTACCGCGGGGCAATCCGCCTTTATCCGGAAGACATTCGTTTTCGCACACAACTTGCCAGCCATCTTTTAAAGAATAACCAGCGCAGAGACGCCATCAACTGTCTGGAAGAAGCTGTAAGGACTGATTTGGCAGACAATGCCGCGGCCCACATGCTGTCCGTGCTTTATATGTCGGATCACGAGATTGAAAAAACGATAGAATTGTTGCGGCCAATCTATGATCGCGCCGAAGCGGATATCCAGATCGTACACATGCTCGCAAAAGCCTTTATCGAACACGGAAATCCAGAGTTGGCTTCCGATATGCTACAAGAAATATTTGACCGTGGCGTAGAGAATTCATGGACCTATGAATATATGGGTGAGGCGTTCATCAAGATGGACAAACCCGCTATTGCTATCCGCATTATGGCAGACGCGGCCCAAAGCCCCGATGCCATGGAAAGCCTTCGCTACATGCTTGCACGCGCCTACATTGACAACAAGCAACCTATGTCCGCTATTGAAATTCTAAGCGAATTGGCAAGCACACAAAGCAAAGCCGCCTTCAATAAATCCGTCATTGGCCTTTTAGGCAGAGCTTTCAATGACGCCGGATCGCCTCGAAAAACGATTGAAAAAATTCTGCCCTACTATCAAGCCAACGATGCAAACAGTTATATGATGCGTTCGCTGGGACAAGCCTGCATGCTTACAGGGAACAGAACCCTATTTGAAATTATCAAACACGCTATAAAGCCCGACGAATCGCGCGATCTTTTAGATGCAAGAATGCACTTCAACGCAGGAGCATCAGATAAAGCTGCAGAAATTATCGAGCCATACGCATTTGATGATGAATCTCTAATCGATTCGAAAGCACTATATACGGCATGCTTTGACATGGATACCACCGAAGTTCGCACGATACAAAATAATGTCGATGCACAGGATTTTAAATCGATCATTCTCCGCCGCGAAACACTTATAAGGCTGGCTCAAAAAGCAAAAGCTACCGCTTCTCCTTCCAGTCCTTAAGCGCCTCGAAAGGGTTTTTACGAAGCGCCTCGCCCTTTTTGTCGTCAGCCGACGGCTTCGGGCCAAACTCGTAACTGCTGGCCACTCCTTCCGCACGCGGATAAGGCGGCAAGGCAAGCGAAAGATACTGTGTCGCCAGCTCGCCTATATCAACCTTGCCGTTGATGATGGGTTCCGGATCTACACTTTCTTCCAGGATTTCCACTTCAGCCTGCGTCTTTTTTACGTCCCGCTCGTTCTTCGCCTTGGCGAAGGAAACCGCCTGCGTTTTGTCGCCGAACCATCCTTCGAATTCATCTTCGACATGCGCCGCAACGGGCTTGAGGGAAACAACGCAACTCTGGGTCACATCGGCGCGCACTGTCCCCATAGCATGAATAACACCGCCGCCTGCGCGGGCAAGCGTGACGCTTGCCTGTGCAGATTCAATAGAGATCAGACCGAACCGACGCGCTAAATCAACGCATTGCTCCTTGGTTGCCTTGAAGCTGTGGGTCTTCGGCTCGCTGTCGATGTCATCAATGTTGACAAGATGCGACCATTCGGATTTTTCGTGATTATAGGCCTTAGGCAACGGCGGCCTCCGTCTTGTGTTGTAGATCTGCAGGCGGGAACCAGATATTGCCATTCATAAAATCACCGAGCGTAGATGACTTCAACGCATCGCGGATATCGAACACATGCGCCGCCATGGCAACACACGCCGGCGCGTCCTCGCCTTCCGGCTGACGATAAAGGTTGCGGGCAAGCGCATGACGCAACGCCGCATCATCATCGACAACCAGCGCGTCATGATAGGACTGCGCGCGGCCATTGAAGGCCTTCATCATTTTCTGCATGTGCTTTGGAATGCCGACATCGCCCACACCGCTTTCGCGAAGACCAAGAGCCGTCATCTTGAACATCTTGTCGAACAGTGCCTGCGAGAGCTTGCGCCCTTCGGGACCGGCCATAAAGAGCCTGTCCATCAAAAGAATGGTGTGCAGGCACAGAAGATCGAACCGCCCGTCGATGGTATCTGCCACACCGAAAGTGCGGTAATAGGCCGGATCGCGGCTACGGGCCAGCGCAGCGTCATACAACGCGGCGGCGGCCTCTTTGCGGTCTTGTCGTTTTTGGAACCATTGCATCATGGACTATACATATAGCCACACCCGCCCCCTTGTCCACGGGTTTAACGCGGGATTTCCGGTTGACTTCATAAGGGGAAAAAACGAGGATAGCCCTATGAAAAGCCTGTTGTCCCTTTTAACGGTTCTGGCCTTGTGCGCGGTCTTCTCGCCGCCGAACGCTTATGCGGACGACGAGCTTTGGCAAAATGCCGATCCGCGATTCCGCCCCTTAAAAAGCGGTTCAAGTAGCGACGACTACAACGATCCCAATGCGCCGTGCTACTTCGATTGTCAGGTTAAAAAGAGCCGCACCGATCGCGTTCGTCAGGAATCGTACGATGACCCGAACGAAATCGGCAACTCCTTCAACAATGGCCGCAGGGCCAAAACCCTTTCAGAAATCGTGGGCGGCCAACTCGCCCCGTCCGGTAGCCGCTAACATGAAAAAGACATCTCTCCCCCTCTGCCTGATCCTAGCTCTGGCGGCCTTGGCCGGAACAGCCTGCACGCCCACCGAAGCCACACGCGGCAATATCGTCGAAGACTACCGCATTGCCGAAATCACGCCCGGCGTCAGCACGCGCAACAATGTTTTGAAATCGCTCGGCTCGCCATCGACCCAAGCGCCGTTCGATGAAAATGTCTGGTACTATATCGGCCAAAAAACCGAACAGACCGGTATTTTCGATCCGAAAGTCGTGGACAAGAAAATCGTTGTCGTTGCTTTCAATCAGGACGGAATCGTGCAAAGCATCGACAAGGTCAACGCCGATGAAATAGATGTCCCGCGCGTTCGCCGCAAAACGCCGACCAGCGGCAACGAGATAACGGTTCTAGAGCAGTTGATCGGAAACGTCGGACGCTTCAACAAAGGCAAGACCAGCGCGGTCGATGCCTCCACCGGCGGACGCAATCCTTAGGCATTGAAAGCGCGGCGGCGGAACACGCCGACGATTTCGCTGTGCGGCGACCAGATGAACTGGTCGATAAGGGTGAGCTTTTCCAGCACGAAATCTCCCCCCAAAAGCACCGATGCATCTTTCGCGAAGGTCTGGGAATTGCAAGAAACATAGACCACCAAATTTACCTTGGAATTGGCAATCTGTGCAACTTGGGCGCCTGCGCCTGCGCGCGGCGGATCAAGGATAACACAATCGACGCCGTCCAGTTCTTTTACGCCGAAGGGCTCCTTGAACAAATTGCGTAACCGAGCATCGATTCCTGCCTTTTGCAAAGACGCAATCGCATCCGGCGCAAAATCAGTAGCGATAATTTTACGGTTCGTCATCAGCGGGCCGGTGAACGTTCCGTTTCCGCAGAACAGATCGACGATGCATGACGCGTCACCCGCACCGTCGATGACGCATTTTGTCAGGGCCCGCTCGCCCTTCTCGCTCGGCTGCAAAAACGCGCCGGGAGCAAGATTGACAACGAGAGAATCGAAGGACGCGAAAAATGGTTTCGCCTCGAGCAGAATTTCGTAACTTTCGTAATCACGCGAACGAAGCGATATGCGCGCCAAATCAAGGGTGCGCAGAGCGTCAGCGAGCGCTTGTTGCGCCTCCCATCCCGGCGCAATTTTCCCTGTCAACGCAATCTCGCGCGCACCGTTGACGCACTGGATGAGAATGTCCATCTTTGCGCCCTCGCCCGCAATGGCGCGAAGGAAAGGACGAAAGCCTTCCATCACGACACGCACATCATCATCGATCAAAAGGCAATCCGGCACATCGCGAATGTTGGATGATCTGCGCTCGTGAAAACCAATAGTAGTTTTGGCCTTTGTTACAACGGCCGCAAAATTGGCGCGGCGGCGCGTACCTGCGGATATAAAGATATGCTCGAAAACCTTCGGCATCTGTACACCGCATTTTTGTAGCGCCCAGATAATTTGGTTTTTCTTGAATTCCCGATAAGCCTCTTCATTGAGATGCTGGAGAGAACAACCGCCGCACACACCAAAATGACGGCATGGCGGTTCCGTTCGGCTCGGCGATTTCAAAAGAATGGACGTAATTTTTGCGCGGTTCTGGCCGTCATGATCCTTACCGACCTTTGCCATCACAATATCGCCCGGCACCGAAAACGGCACGAACACAACCTCGCCATTCTCAAGCCGCGCGATGCCGTCACCATTCATACCTACATCCGAGATTTTAAGCGAAACGTCTTTCATGCCCCTACCCATACAAAGAAAAAGCCCTGTTTGCACAGGGCTTTTTTCAATGTTCATAAAAAGAAGGATCAACCGGCGATGATCTTGGCCACGATCGCCACCAGCAAAATGGCCACGATGTTGGCGATTTTGATGAGCGGGTTCACAGCCGGACCAGCCGTATCCTTGTATGGGTCGCCGACCGTATCGCCCGTCACGGCGGCTTTATGGGCGTCGGAGCCCTTGCCGCCATGATGGCCTTCTTCGATATATTTTTTAGCATTGTCCCATGCGCCGCCGCCCGATGTCATCGAGATGGCAACAAACAAGCCCGTTACGATAGTTCCAAGCAGCATAGCGCCCAGAGCCTGAAACGCAGGCTCGATGCCATCGCTCAGGAAGTACACCGCCGCGAACAAGATAACCGGCGCCAGAACAGGCAACAACGAAGGAACAATCATTTCCTTGATCGCCGCCTTGGTCAAAAGATCAACCGCCTTGCCGTATTCAGGCTTGGCCTTGCCTTCCATGATGCCGGGAATGTCGCGGAATTGCCTGCGCACTTCCACAACCACGCTGGCCGCCGCACGGCCGACAGCCGTCATCGACATCGCGCCGAACAGATACGGTAGCAATCCGCCCACGAACAAGCCGATCACCACGAACGGGTCCTGTAGCGGGAATGTAATGTTCGCCAGATCAGGCAGGTA
>QFQB01000080.1 GCA_003241475.1 Micavibrio aeruginosavorus | reverse complement strand
GCGGAATTCGGGACGGATGTCGTATGCGTGGACAAGGATGCCGGCAAGATCGAGCGCCTGAAACAGGGCATCATCCCGATTTATGAACCCGGCCTCGACGACCTTGTTGCCAAGCAGGTAAAGGCTGGACGCCTCAGCTTTACCACCAGCCTGAAAGAAGGGCTGAAAGGCGCAGAAGCTGTTTTCATTGCCGTCGGCACGCCCAGCCGCAAGACGGACGGCCACGCCGATCTGACCTATGTGTTCGAGGCCGCGCGCGAGATCATCGCCAATGTCGAAGGCTATACCGTCATCGTCACCAAATCGACGGTGCCCGTCGGCACGGCGCGCGAGATTGAAAAAATCGTGTGCGAGATGGGCCGCGAAAAAGACATCGATGTTTGCTCCAACCCTGAGTTCCTTCGCGAAGGCGCAGCCATCAACGACTTCATGCGCCCCGACCGCGTCGTCATCGGCAGTTCTTCCGAGCGCGCAACCGAAGTGATGCGCAATCTGTACCGTCCGTTGTTCTTGAACGAGACGCCGATGGTTGTAACGACACCCGAAACATCCGAAATCATCAAATATGCCGCCAACGCGTTCTTGGCGACGAAGATCACCTTTATCAACGAGATCGCCAATTTGTGCGAGGCCGCCGGTGCAAACGTTCAGCACGTTTCCAAAGCCATCGGTCTAGATGGGCGTATCGGTTCCAAATTCTTGCACGCAGGCCCCGGTTACGGCGGCTCGTGCTTCCCAAAGGACACGCTGGCATTGACACAGACGGGCCGCAAGTTCGGTGTGCCGCAAAAACTGGTCGAGGCCGTTGTCGAAGTCAACGCCGACCGCCAGCAACAAATGGCGCAAAAAGTGATCGCCGCGTGCGGCGGTTCGGTCGAAGGTTTGAAGATCGGTATTCTCGGTATTGCGTTCAAGCCGAACACGGACGATGTGCGCGACGCGCCATCTTTGGTGATCTTGCCGATCTTGCAAAAGTTCGGCGCGAAGATCGTGGCGCATGATCCGATCGCCAAAGAACAGGCGGAAAAAATCCTGACCGATATTCAGTGGGAAGAAGATCCCTATGAAGTGGCCAAGGATGCGGATGCGCTGGTCATCATCACCGAATGGAACGAATACCGCGCGCTGGATCTGAAAAAAATCGCCGGCAGCATGGCGCAAAAACGCCTGATCGATCTTCGTAATATCTATAAGGTCGGCGAAGTCGAGCCTCTGGGCTTCCACTACGTGTCCATCGGGCGTCCGGAAGTGCCGCCGCAGGCAAGCGCGAAAAAACTCCGCGCCGTTTGATTATAATTACAATCTCGTCATTCCGAGGCTGTGCCGAGGAATCTTCGGCGGTATGGTTAGGCCAAAGATCTCTCCGCTTTGCGTTCGGGATGACGCCATTTATAGTGTGTCATCATGGATAAAGGCGGATATGTGTATATCATTGGCAACTGGACGGGGGATGTCCTCTATACCGGTGTGACCAGTGATTTGCTCAAACGCATCTACCAGCACAAAGAAGGGCAAGGTTCAGGCTTCTCCTCGAAGTATCACGCAACAAAACTTTTATTCTATGAGGGGTATGGCGATATCGAATGGGCCATTGCCCGTGAAAAGGAAATAAAGGGGTGGCACAGGGAAAAGAAAGACGCTTTAATAAATTCTATCAACCCGAATTGGAACGATCTGGCACAAGGTTGGTTCGAAGATTCTTCCGCGCCGCCTGCAGCGGCCCGTTCGGAATGACGTCCTAATTTTTTCAAAGATTGTAGTTATATGAGCAAACTCCTGACCCATCTTCCCGCGCTGTGCAACATGGTCAAGCGCACGGCCCTTGAAGCCGGAGAAATCACACTCGATTATTTCGAAGAAGGTATGCAGATCGCCGCCGACATCAAGGCGGACGGATCGCCCGTCACCATCGCCGACAAACGCGCCGAAGAATATATCATCCGCGCGCTACAGGATGCGGTGCCCGGCATTCCCGTGATCGGCGAGGAAGCCAATGCCGCAGGCGAACGGCATGATTTAAAGGGGCAGGAATATTTCTGGTTGGTCGATCCGCTGGACGGGACCAAAGAATATGCGATGGGAAGTCCCGATTATACGGTGAACATCGCGCTCATCAAAAACAATACGCCCGTGCTCGGCGTGATTTACGCCCCCGCGCATGGTGAGTTGTTCAGCGCCCATGGAGAAGGGACTGCTGTGCGGTGGCTAGAAGAGACCAACAATGAAAAACCTATCCGCGTGCGCAAGCCTTCGGCCAAAGGATTGGTCGTGATCGCCAGCAAAAACCGTAGCGCCGCCGAGATAGACAAATATCTGGAAGAGCATAAGGTTGAAAAAATCATCCGCAAGGGAAGCTCGCTCAAGATATGCGCCGTCGCCATGGGCAAAGCAGACTTGTATCCAGGCCTTGCCGAGACCTGCGAATGGGATACGGCGGCAGGTCATGCAATCCTGAACGCGGCGGGCGGGGAGATTGTAGCGCTCGATAATGGGCAGGTTTTGACCTATGGTGACAAGGATGGTCATTTCAACAATCCCAAATTTCTTGCGCAGGCAAAATTCTAGGACAAAAAAAGGCGGACCGTTCGGCCCGCCTTTTTGTTGTTTTGCCGAGATTACTTGTTCGCTTCGGCTTCGATTTCCAGCACGACATCGTCGCTGACGTTCGGCAGAGCGTATTTAATGCCGAATTCAGAACGCTTGATAACGCCCGAAGCGCTAAAGCCGACCGTTTCTTTCTTGTTCATCGGGTTGATGCCCTTGTTGTTGAAGGTCACATCGAGCGTAACAGGCTTCGTTACGCCGACGAGGGTGAGATCGCCGGTCACTTTCGCTGTTTTATCGCCGGTCTTTTCAACTTTGGTGCTGACAAATTTGGCCGTTGGGAATTCGGCAACGTTGAAGAAATCCTTGCTCAGAAGGTGCGTGTTGAATTTGTCGATGCCCGTCGCCAGCTTGTCGATCGGCACGGTAACGTCGAGCTTGCTTGCCGCAGGGTTGGCTTCATCGAGGGTCAAGGAGCCTTCGATGTTGGAAAAGATCCCGTGCGGAGAGGAGTTGCCGAAATGGACAGCGCTCCAGATCACACTGGTATGCGTCGGGTCGAAAGCATAGGTATCGGCGGCATGGGCCGTGGTTGATCCGAAGAGGGCGGCTACGGCCAGCAGGCCAAGTAAGGTTTTAGACATTATTATAGGCTCCTAGGTGTTTATGGATGTGGTTAAAATAAAGTTCAATAAACTGAAGGGTTACAAATAGAAGGCCGCGCTGGCGAGTAAAGGCTTACGGCAAAGATTAATTGTCTTTCCACCAAAATTTGAGCAAGTTTTTCTGCTTTTTGTACAAAAGATAGCGATTGTGGAGTAGAGGGTCCGCCGTCACGGCTTCCATGAGAGCTATCATCGTCCGGTCATCGACCTCACCGTCAACCAGAGCTTGAATCTCGTAGTCGCTGATGTGCTTTGAATTCATGACAAATACCCTGATTACAAAGGAAAACGGTCAGCAGGGGTTATGGTTCCATAAAGCTGACCGGAACTTTCGCCAAAGCTGTTTGTTGGCATCTCTGAGATGAATTTAACAAAGAAATCAGGAGAAAAAAATGCTTAATTGGGCGCTGGCCTTTCTGGTCGTGGCTATTATTGCCGCAATATTCGGGTTTGGCGGAATTGCAGCTTCGGCTGTAGAGATTGCCAAGTTGATTTTCATAGTCTTTTTAGTGCTTTTCCTCGTGGCGGCCGTCATGAGCGTTATCAGAGGCAAGGTACCGCCGGTGTAAATTTAATGAATTTCGAAGAAACGGCATCTTCACGGTGCCGTTTTTTCATTGACCGTTTCCAAAAAAATGTTTTCTATCAATTTGCTAGGAAAATCAGAGGTTTTTGGAACGCAGGATATAAAAGAGTAGTCGCATGAATTCTTCGATGGTCCGTAATTTTATTATCTTTTCGTTCATACTGGCCCTTTGTGTCGGTGGGCTTGGGTATCATATCCTCAGATCGTCCAAGGACATCAAGCTTTCCGATTTACGCGTCAACCATTCGCAACAGGTTATTATCAACGCGCAGGAACTCATTAATTCCATCATCGTCACTATTTCCATGCAACGATCCTATGTCTCTAGTGGGAGCGAAGAGGCGGGAAAGAATTACGAATCTTCGAAGATCAAGCTCTCCAACGACATCGCAAATTTACGTCAGAAAATCAGCGACAATCCGTTGCAGGTTACGCGCATCAACGAAATAGAGCATCTATCTTTGCGAATGAAAGATGCACTTGATGGCGTTGCCGATGTCTTTCAAAATTCCGAATTCGGGCCACGGCTCGATGATTACAAAGAGGTTGTCAGCATCCGCGATTCCATGTTGCGCCTGACCAATGATGTTCTCAATGAAGAATATAAGATCCTTATGCAACGGGAGCGGATTGTTTCCGGTATTATCGACAAATACCAGATCAGCCTTTTGGTCGGCGGCATTGTCGCCTCCCTGATTATCCTGATCTTCAACTGGTTCTTGCTTGAAGCGCAATCGAAGGTATCCGCCATTGAGGTCAGCCTGAAAGAATCGGAAGAGCGCATGCGCCTTGCGATCCGCGGTTCCAATGATGGTATTTTCGACTGGGATTTGAAAACACATGAGATTTACTGGTCGCCTCAGTTCAAGGCCATGCTGGGTTATGATGACGATGAAATAAAGGGGAACGAAGAGTTGTTCCGCAAAATGCTGTATGCGGAAGATTCAGATTTTTATTGGGAGAATTTCAACAACTACATCAACGGAAGCCTGTCGGAGTTTTCGTGCGTGTTTCGTATGGTTGAAAAATCCGGCCGCCCGATCTGGATTCACGGACGCGGCAAGGCGCTGTTCGACGAAGAGGGGCACCCCGTCCGGTTCATTGGCGCGCACACGGATGTTTCCTACATCAAGGAGCACGAGCGCCAGTTGAAAGAAGAGCGTGACCGCGCCGAAGCCGCCAGCGCGGCAAAGGGTGAATTTCTTGCGCATATGAGCCATGAAATCCGTACGCCGCTCACCGCCGTCAGCGGCATCGCCGAAATCATGAGCCAGAACGAACAAGAGATGGACGAGAAGAACCGCAAGCTGGTCCGCACGCTGCGCACCAGCACGGAAAGCTTGAAAGAGCTTATCACGGACATTCTCGATTTTTCCAAAATCGAAAGCGGAGAGGTTGAGCTTCACAACCAGAAATTCATGCTGGGAGAATTGTTCGAGCAGGTCATTAGCGTGATGTCACAAAAAGCCCAAGAAAAATTCCTGGACTTTTCTTTCGATTACAGTGATGTGAAATCCAGTGTTTTCACCGGCGACCGCGCCCGCCTTCGCCAGATTCTCATCAACCTGATTGGCAACGCCATCAAGTTCACGGAAAAAGGCTTTGTTGCCGTGCGCGCACGCGTCGAACCGATCGGGGATTCGCATATATTGCGCATCGATGTTGCCGATAGCGGGATCGGGATTCCCGAAATGGCGCTACCCGTTATCTTCGAAAAATTCCGTCAGGCGGATTCATCCGTTTCCCGCCGCTACGGCGGCACGGGATTGGGTTTGCCCATCAGCAAAAGCCTTGCCGGTATCATGGGCGGAACGATCAAGGTGGAAAGCGAAGTGGGTAAAGGCTCTATCTTCTCCGTCATCCTGCCCTTCACGGCAAGCAATAGCGAAGCACCCATGGATATGCGCGAAGTTATCCAGATGCAAAAACTGAACGACCGCCTGAAATCCGTGATCGGCGAACAGCATAAGGTCCTCATGGTGGAGGATTACGAAGGCAATATCGTCGTTCTGAGCTATATGCTCAACGCCCTCAATATCGCCTTCGATGTTGCCAAAACGGGGCTGGAGGCAGTTCAGTTGTGGAAGGCCAAGTCTTACGATTTGATTCTCATGGACATCCAAATGCCTGAAATGGACGGGCTCACAGCCTCTAGGATTATCCGCAAGGTGGAAGAAGAGCAATCCCTGGGACATACGCCTATTATCGGTTTGACGGCTCACGCGCTCGTCGCAGACAAGCAAAAATGCATTGAGGCCGGTATGGACGATTATCTGTCCAAGCCAATTGTCGAAGCCGACCTAAAGAGTGCTATTCTTGGCGTTCTGGAAGGAAAACAGCCCGGGTCGGGGACCCAGGCTGCCTAATTCGGCGCAATGATATGACGTTTCAGTGCTCTGTGGCTTAAGCCGCTTTCATCAAGGCAATATCCATTTCCTCAATGTTCTGTCCGTAGCCAGGTGTTGCTGGTCCTTCCATCAGAGCCAGCAACTGGTTGCGGGCACGGGACAGTCTGGAGCGCACGGTGCCTACCGGAATTTCAAGGACATCTGCCACTTCTTGATACTGCATGCCTTTCACGCAGACCATTACGAGGATTTCTTTATGCTCAGCCGACATCTGGTTCATGGCTTGAGCCATCAGTTTGACTTCCAGTTTCGTGTGCTGATCGGCATCAACCGAGCGATTTTCGATGTGAAACTCAGGGTCATACTGGGTTTCGAATTTTGTTTTGCGGCGGTAATCCGTCACGAATATGTTATACATAATTTTGGAAGACCATTTGAACAGGTCGGTGCCCGTTTCAAAATAGGTGTTTTTCTCCAACGCCCGAAGCAAGGTCGCTTGCAACAGATCATCTGTCTCTGCATTGTTGCGTGTTAGCTTGCTGGCGAATTTGCGTAGCTTCGGCATTTCGTTGATCAGATCAGCTTGTACAAACATTTTAAGCTCCTATTTCGTTTTCATGTTGCGTCGTCATGGGTAAAGGTTAGGCCCGCTTCGTAACCGTGATTTCTCCGTTGTGTTTCAGTTCCGAAAAAGTTTGTATCTTTTTTGTAACAAACAGTTTATATAATCACTTCAAGCCATTAATGATCGAGATTTCCCAAGGAAAACCGCCCAAAATGCCTAAGGCGACAATACTGAGCGTAGATGACGATGAAGGCCTGCAAACGGTCGTCGGGCATTATTTATCGGGTGAAGGCTATTCTATGCTCTCCGCGCGCAGCGGATCGGAACTGATGGCTGTCCTGCAGGACAACACGCCCAATATCATTCTTCTTGATCTGACATTGCCGGACACAGACGGCATAAGCCTTTTGGCGCAATTGCGCGGCAATGCCATTCCCGTGATCGTCGTGAGCGGCAAGACCGATACGACGGAGAAAATCGTTTGTCTAGAAATGGGCGCCGACGATTACCTGACAAAGCCTTTTGAGATGCGCGAACTTTCAGCGCGAATCAAAGCCGTGCTCCGCCGCGCCGAAGACAAAGCGCCTGCGCCTGCCAACCAATCTGTAGAGGAGGCAAAAACGCAAACGGCTTTTGGCGACTGGATTCTCGACCGCGCCCAATTCCAGATGTTCGATGCGAACAACCGCTCCGCCGATTTGACGACGGGCGAATATAAATTGCTCGAAGCGTTGGTGGACGCACCGAACAAAGTGCTTAGCCGCGAGCGTCTGTTCGAATTGACCCGCGAATCCGATTACGATTCTTTCGACCGTGCTGTCGATATACAGATCGGCCGCCTTCGTAAAAAGCTCAACGACGATCCCAAAGAGCCGCAATACATAAAGACCATCCGCGGGGTGGGTTATATGTTCTGCGGCGAGATTAAAAACGGCTGATTTCCGCCTTTTATCCTGTTCTCTATATCCTATCCCCCTGTTTTCAGGGAACTTTGCGCACGAAATTGCGTTGGCAGTGCATCAAACATCATTTTGCACATACAAGGAGCAAGCATATGACCAACTCAATTTCCAAAGAAGTCGCCAACATGAAAAGCAAAGCCGACATCAGCCCGATCCGCGAAGATCTCGAAACGCTCAAAGAAGATGCCAAAGTTTTGCGTGACGATGCCAGAACCCTTGGCCGCGATTTGAAAACCGAAGGCAGGAAGCAATTATCCCGCGCTGAAGAAATCGCGATGGAAAAACTGGAAATCGCCCGCGAGCGCGGACGCGACGGCATTGCCGAACTGGGCAATTTCGTTCAGGCAAATCCTGTTCAGTCGCTCGCGGTCGCTTTTGTCGGCGGCATGCTGGCAAGCCTGTTCTTCGGCCGCCGCGGATAATTCCCATGAATCCGCTCGTAAAAGAACTGTTGGTGCAGGGCCTTTTGGCTGGCACGGCGGTGCGGACGGCGAAAAAGACATCCGTCGGTGTGGCGTATTATGCCGTCGCCGGCGGTGTGGCGGCGCTTGGATTAGTTTTTCTAAGCATCGCGGGATATGGATGGCTTCTTGAAAGCTTTACGATGCCTGTCGCTGCAGCCATTACGGGAGGTGTCGTTCTAGCCGTCGCCTTTTGTATCGGTTTTTGGGCAAAGTATGGCCGCGACGCCAGAAAAGCCGTAACTAAAAAACCGGCGTTCGACGGCGGCTTTTTCGACAACATCGAAGGGACGCTGAAATCCCTGATGGGTGAAATCGAAGAACCGATCAAGGACAATCCCAAACTCGCTCTTCTTGTAGCCGCCCTTGCGGGATTCGCCGCAGCCGATCACATCGGAGAACGCATACACTAAATTATAAGCAACGAGCGGAACCTTCGGGTCAAACGCTCGTTGATAAAACACTTTTAAAACCAAGCTATTAATCAATAAGGAAAGAAGAGAAAAATGAAAAAGACATTTGCTTTAGCCATTGTAGCGCTTTTGACCGTAGGGTCGCTTGCCGCTTGTTCGAACACCTTCCACGGCGCCGGCGAAGATATTGAAAATGCCGGTGAAAGTGTACAAGAAGCCGTTCCGCCGAAAAACTAAGGGAGAGAGGATATGAACAACAAAGGCCTTCTCGTTCTTATCGCCGTTATCCTTGTGGGCATTCTTGGCGTTCTGGTCATGCAGTATCAAGAGCGTCAGAAATCTCCGATGGAGAAAATAGGCGATAGCGTGAGTGAAACCGTTGAAGAAATCGGCGACGAGATCGACGATCACACGGACGCAAAATAGACATAAGATTTCTTGCTCCACAAGAAGCCGGAAAACCGTAGGATTTATCCTGCGGTTTTCTTCTTTATTTGCATACAAATGGGAACCAACAAGGCAATTACGGGTTAGTGCAGTATTCTAAGAATATCCATTCAGACTTACAGGAGAGATGAAAATGACGAAGAAAATTCTTATGG
>QFQB01000079.1 GCA_003241475.1 Micavibrio aeruginosavorus | reverse complement strand
TATTGGTGATGAGAAATATGTTCTTATAATGTCTCCACTGCAGGACTACGTTGATAGTATACGCGGATATCTTCCAATTTCTATTATGGTGAGTGGGTTAGTCATTGCTTTGTTGATGGCAATGGTGGCGCGTTTCATCCTTATTTCGAGCATCCGCGCCGCTTATTTAAAAAAAGCAATGAATGAAGCGGACTCGGCAAACAAAGCTAAAAGTCTGTTCTTGTCCAATATAAGTCATGAGATTAGAACACCTTTAAATGGGATTTTGGCCACAACAGAGCTACTGGGTAAGACAACGCTGGATGGAAAGCAAAAAAGATACCTTGATATCGTTCATAATTCCGGAGAGTTGCTGTTCAATCTTTTAAATGACGTTCTTGATATTTCAAAGATTGAAATGCATAAGTTGGAGCTTCATATTGGTCCGTTCAACCTTCACGAAACTATCTCTTTAGCGATGGATCTTTTTATATCTGCTGCCAGAAAAAAAGGTATTGAGATGGATACATTCATATCTTCAGATCTGCCTTTGTGGGTATATGGCGATCGACATCGCCTAACCCAGATTTTAACGAATTTGATTGGAAATGCGGTAAAATATACCGAAAAAGGGCATATTTCTATTTCTGCTTCAAAAACAGAGTTAGGTGAAATTTATATAGAAGTTTCAGATACGGGAATTGGAATTCCCTCAGAATCGCTCGATAAAATATTCGATAGATTTTCCCAAGCACATGCCATGCCCACTATAACGGGTACAGGTTTAGGGCTCGCAATTTGTAAATCTCTTGTCGAAATGATGGGCGGGGAAGTGGGTGTACGCAGTGTGGAAAGAGAAGGCAGTACATTCTGGCTTAAGGTTCCACTAAGGGAAGCATCAGCAGAGCATGGATCTATAGCGGCAGAAGCTGGAGATGATACGAGCAAACATGCAATGCAATACAATTATAAAATTTTGTTAGCCGAAGATGTTGAGGCGAATAGAGAAATTATTTCCGACATGTTTTCATACCTCGGTTGTCATACAGATATGGCAGAAAACGGGGCTGTAGCGTTGGATCTGAGTTTGCGTAACCGTTATGATTTGATATTTATGGATTGTAACATGCCGGTTATGGACGGCTATGAAGCTTCGCGCCGTCTAAGAGAGACGCATGGTCAGGAGATTCCTATCATTGCCATATCAGCGCATGCGTTCACCGAGGATATTAAAAAATGCTACGATGTGGGCATGAACGACTATGTGTCGAAGCCTGTTAAAATAGACGATTTAGAAAAGGCGTTGCAAAAGCATGGACCACGTAAGGGGGAGAATAAGATGCATAAAGAAGAAAATCAGATACCTCCTGTAAATGAAAACGCCATCATCGATTTATCACCATTGAGAGAATGGGTCGGATCAGACACGCAGAGGCTTTCCAAAATTGTCAGCATGACATTGCAAAATTCCCGCGATCTGTATAACAAAATGATAGAAGGTTATAACCATGATGACAGAGATTCTCTACGGGATAGTGCTCATGCACTCAAGTCCATCGCGGCACAGGTAGGCGGAACATCCTTATCCGATCTATGCAAAGACATTGAAATCAAGGCGCAATCTCTTTCTCGTGAAGAACTTTCTCAAAGGATTGGAGCTTTGCGCGTGATCACAAAGGAATTTTTTGAGGCACTAGAAAAGCTATAAATATATCTCGAGGTTGGTCGTCTGATTCCAATAGATCTTATAGGCGTAGAGGATGCTATTAAGGATCGGGTGTCGTTATCATATAGAGGGCTGTGAAAGTGTTTTTTGTGGATGCAGGCAACTTTCCTAGGTAGCGTCAACAATTTATTGATTCTGTAAAATATATCATGTATAAGATTGGCCATGTCTAGCCAGTATTTTATGCATCCTATTGATACTCCTAAAGATTTTTCTCTTATGGAGGCATTTAGACGCAAAGCGGTTGCCCATCTGATTGTTGATATACAGGATCTATATTGTGATCCGGCGCATCCTTATGTTGTCGATAGCGGCAATGATGTTTCCCGTCATGAAGCTCTTTCTATAAGTTTGGATAACTTTGTATCTGGTTCGCGTGAAATATTGCCCCCAATCTGGGTTGTTCACGGTGTAAAATATATCGGCAAGACCAGCCGTTACGGATTGATGTTTGGTGAAGAAGGCCGCGATGATCCCCGGGCTTTTGCTCTATCCAGCCTTTATAATCAACGTGTTTTAGACACTGACAGCATTTTGTGGAAATCAAGCAGGGATGCATTCCACAAGACCGATCTTATGAACATCTTGCAGGAACGCGGCACAGAAGCAGTAATTATCAGCGGTCTTGAATTACAAGCCTGTGTTAAGCAAACAGCAATTTCGGCATCGAAAAAATTTCCGACCTATATTCTCGAAGATATGGTTGCGAATGCTATGGATAGGGATGAGAAAATTCGTGCCGGGGTAGACAGCCTGAAGCCTTATTGCGGAAGTTTAACTTCCTTACAGGTTTTGGCTATGGCTACATAAGTAGCTTGTAGTCTCTAAAGCGCATCAAAAACAAAGCGTGGTTTGTATTCACCCGTTTTGACCAAATTCCGGGCAATCAGTCTGCTGTCTGTCTCAACATCTCCTTTGTATGAATGCGCGGCCTTTAGATCATCTATGTACTTCGTTGCCCAGCTAGGAACATCGCCATCGGCCTCTGCGCGATTGTACATTACATACGAGGCATTGTTGCCGTCAGCCGTGCGCACAAAGTTATAGTCTGTGAACGGCACCAGCCCTCGACGGACGGAACGCCCAAACGTGTCTGTGAGTTCCTTGTAAAGAATAATGTCTTCGCCCATAGATGAGGGAGCTGATCCACCAAACAGCTCAAATCCCTTCTTCCACATATCAAAGCGGTAGTTATGAATGGCGCCTTCGTTGCAAATGGGGTCCCAAGCCGCAATTGCCATGCGAGAGAACCATTTTTTAGGATCAATGACAATCATATCGCCATTTTTGTCTCGCTGGCTTGTTAGTATCGGCTCTTCGCGCATTTTCTCTGTTGGATAGAAATATCCGTTGGCATCTTGTGGAAACGGGTAATCATACGTTCCCCATGTTTCTTGATGATCGCCGTAGCTTGTATAGGTCAGGTATTTGTGAATGCGGGTGAAATCGAGTTTTTCCAAAGCCTTGGAGATTTCCGAAGCATAATGAGGCCCGCGGTAATCATCGTCATCGGCAAAAAGAACATAGTCTGGTTCGCCGAATTTCTCGCATACAGCAATAACGCCTACATTCTTTTTTGTGCCTATTGTTGGGCGCGACCCAAAGACATGGGTGCGGATATCAATGCGGGCTGCAAAATCATCTTCGAAGGGGACAATTTTGCCCCAGCTTTTCATCTGCTCTATACGGTTGAGCCAGAAGGGGTCATTGGCCAGATCGGTGTCGCTGGGGATCAGACGAACGGCTTCACCAAAGTCTCTTTTCAGAGAGGGAGAAATATTGTTCCTTTCGGGAACGTGAAGATAGACAAATTTGTCTGGATTTTCCTGCGCCATGATTTCCAGGAAAGGGTGCGCTTTGGGCGAGTCATCGACCACCGCCAGGAAAAGATCGCCATTAAAATCTTGGTTTAGGACTTGATCAACAAGAGACATCGCGCCCATGAATCTGGCGGTATTGTCCCGCCCGTCCTGCCGGTACGTCGAACAAACCAAGGCGGCTTTTTTCTTGGGAAATGTCATCAACCCTCCACTGTGGGAGGCATGATTAGACATAATTTCAGGCTATGTCAATAAATTCTTTGTACCAGCCCAGTGATTTTTTGGGTGTTCGTACAAGTGTTTGATAATCGACGTGAACCAGACCGAACCTAAGGTGGTAGCCGCTGGCCCATTCCATGTTGTCCAGTAGCGACCAGACGAAATAACCACCGATTTTAACGCCTTGCTCCATGGCTTCTTTCATGGCCGCGATGTAGCGGGTCAGATAGCTGATGCGCCGTACATCGTCCACTTGGCCTTGTTCGTTCAGATCATCATGCAGGGCAATTCCGTTTTCGGTGATGATCCAGTTCTTGTCTCCATAAGTCTTTTTCAGGTTTAAAAGACAATCTTTGAAGGCGTCAGGGGCAATTTCCCATCCAGCATCGGATACCTCGACATCGGCAGGCCTTTGAGAAAAATCAACGCCAAGAATTTTGTTTTCATTCGGCTTGAAGTAAATCGGTGAATAATGTTGCAAGCCGACAAAATCGAAATCGCAACGACAAATATCCATGTCTCCGTCTTTTATAATTTCCTTTAAAGAGGCCGCGGCAAAAGATGGATATTGTCCTTTGAAGGCCGGATCAAAAAAATTCTCGTTCCAGATTGCGCTCCAGATATTCAGTAATGCATTATTTCGTTCATTTAATTCATAATCCGGATGGATATGGACAGGCACGGGAGTGTAAGTCGTTCCTATGCGAAGATTGGGGAACCGTTCTTTAAGGGATTTATAAACGGAGCCGTTTACGAGATTTAAGTGATGCACGCATCGCCAATAAGAATCCTCGTTCTTTATGCCAGGTGCAAAAGCTCCCTGGGCGTGACCTAAAAAGGATATGACGCTTGGTTCATTGATGATCATCCAGTTTTTAACGCGATCGCCGAAATGCTGGACAAGCGTATCGGCATATTCTTGGAACCATTTGAGAATTTCGCGGTTCATCCATCCGCCTTTGTCTTGCAGGGTTTGTGGCAAATCCCAATGATACATCGTTACCCACGGTTCGATACCGCGCGCAAGAAGTCCATCGATCAGGCGGTTATAAAAGCCAATTCCGGACTGATTAATATCACCTGTGCCGTTTGGGAGAATGCGTGTCCACGCAATGGAAAAACGGTAATTCCGGATATTGTATTCCTTGAGAATATCAAAATCTTCTTCCCAGCGGTGATAGTGGTCGCAGGCGACATCACCCGTTTCATTTCTGTCGATATTACCTGGTGTGTGGCAAAAACGGTCCCATATGCTTTCACCTTTTCCGTCAGCATTCCAGCTCCCTTCAATTTGGTAAGCGGCTGTTGCTGTGCCCCAGATGAAATTTTTATCAAAGCTTTTTGTGGGCATAATGTCGTCCATTTATTTTTCTGTTCTAAACAACCTGACGGGTACCGATTTCGACCACTTGGGACGGCGGAATGCGGAAGAAGTCGGTTGCATCAACGGCGCTTTTGCTCATGGCAACATAAATGTCATCCTGCCAGCCCGGAAGGCCAAAGCGGGCGTCTGGGATAATTTTACGATGGCCCAAAAAGAATGACGCGTTTTCGACATCGATATCGTAACCCAGCGCGCGGGCGCGGTAGAGGGCGGCTGGAACATTTGGCGTTTCCATGAATCCAAAATTTATAACGATGCAGATCAGATGACGGTTGATCGGCTCGACCACGATGCGTTGTTCCAGGGGAACTCGCGGAATTTGTGCGATGGAAATCGTCAGAATGATGTTTTTTTCATGTAGCACCTGATTATGCTTCAGATTCTGCATCATTGTCTCGGGGGCATGTTCTGGGTCGCTGGTTAGGAAAATGGCTGTTCCATCGACAATATGCGGCGGGTCGCGTTCCAGCATTTCTGCAAGATCGATGAGCGCAATTGCTTGTGCTTGTGATTTGGTTACCAGATATTTCGTTCCCTTTACCCAAGTCACGATCAACATGACGAAATAAAGCCCGAATACCAGCGGGACAAAGCCGCCGTCGAACAGCTTGAGCAGGTTTGAGGAGAAAAAGGTCATCTCAATAAATAGCAAAGGTACAATGATGACCGAAGCGGTTAGGTACCCCTGACCGCGCACGCGAGCGAGGTAGTTTAACGCAAGGATGGAAGAAGCTACGAACGTGCCTGTGACAGCGATACCATAGGCAGAAGCCAGAGAACTTGATGTCTGGAAAACAAGGCACAGAAATAAAACACTATACATTAAAAGAGAATTGACCTTGGGCATATAAATCTGCCCCTCCTGTTTTTCGGACGTATGTCGAATCTCCATGCGTGGCAAAAGGCCAAGTTGTATAGCTTGCCGCGCTACGGAATAAGCGCCGGTGATTACAGCCTGCGCAGCAATAATAGTGGCCAGGGTTGCTAGAACGACCATCGGGATCAATGCCCATTCTGGATAAAGCAGGAAAAACGGGTTTTCGATTGTGGCCGGCAACGTCATTAGTAGCGCGCCTTGGCCAAGATAATTCAAGGCAAGACAAGGGAAAACGAAATAGAGCCAGGCAATCTGAATTGGTTTACGACCGAAATGTCCAAGGTCAGAATAAAGCGCTTCTGCGCCTGTCACGGCCAAGAATACGGAACCAAGGACGACGAAACTTAAAAAGCCGTGGCTGAACAGAAATTCGAAGGCATAATAAGGATTGAAGGCATGCAAAACCATGGGTTGCTTTACAATCCATGACAGACCACCAAGACCGAGCGACATGAACCAGACAATTGTAATCGGGCCAAAAAACTTTGAAATGTTGGCTGTGCCATGCTGTTGCACGCTGAAAATGCCGATAATGATCGCCATCGAAATCGGCAAGACAAATTTTTCAAAGGCAGGGGTAATGAGCTTCGTGCCTTCCACGGCTGATAAAACCGAAATTGCTGGCGTAATGGCGCCGTCGCCGAAGAATAAGGCCGCGCCGATCACGCCAGCAAAAAAGACGACGCCCATCTGCCGCCCCATGGAGCGTTGGTTAAGCGCCATTAAGGACAAAATGCCGCCTTCGCCCTTGTTGTCGACGCGAAGCAGGAACAAAACATATTTGACTGTGACAACCAGTGTCAGCGACCATAAAATCAAAGACAAGATGCCAAGCAATTCGCCGTTTGTTACGCCGTCGCCTGCGATATGATGGGCAGCTTCACGAAAAGCATATAGCGGGCTGGTACCAATATCGCCATAAACAACGCCGATGCAACCAATCAAGAGCGCACGGAAATGTCCGGGGCCATGAGCATGGGATGCGTGATGGTTTTCGGTGCATGTGTTGGGTTGATCTGCGTCGGAAAGGGGGCCGGCGGCTTGCGAACTCATGATGTCTCTTTTGGCTAGATGCGTCTTTTTGCGCCGCTATTCTACCAGAATATGACCAGTGCGGCTAGACCCAGAGCGATCCGATAGTAGGCAAAAGGTGCAAAACCGTGGCGGGAAACAAAGCCGACAACGGTTTTGACGACGAACAAGGCTGTTACGAAGGCGCCAGCAAGGCCAGTCAGCATAAGTCCCATGTAATCCGAGGAGTCCGCGATAGCGTCCCAGTTTTTGTAAAGGTCGTATGCGACGGCGCAGAACATTACTGGCATGGCAAGAAAGAAAGAGAATTCCGTTGCCGCCCCGCGGGACAACCCAAGCGCGAGCGAGCCCATGATCGTAGCGCCCGAACGCGATACGCCCGGGATAAGGGCAATAGATTGGCAAAAGCCGATGGCCAACGCCTGCTTGGGGGAAATATCGTCTATATTCTCGACGCGCGGGGAGTCGAATTTCTTGTCGAACAGCAGAATAATGATTGCGCCGATGATCAGGCTTGCGGCGATAATCATGGGGCTGTAGAGCACCTGTTTGATAAAATCGTGTAGCATCGCGCCGATAATCAAAGCTGGAATAGTGCCGATAATAATGTTGAGGGCGAAGCGCTGTGCCGTTTTGTCGTTCGGGATGCCGCAAATCGTTCTGAAGATTTTTTCGCGGTAAAGAACCATGACGGCCAGAATGGCGCCGATCTGGATGAAAACCTCGAACACGCGGCCGGGCGGCGAAGGGAAATTCAATCCTTCGATCAGGAGAATAAGGTGCCCCGTCGAGGAAACCGGAATATATTCGGTAAGTCCTTCGATAAACCCTAAAAACAGCGCGACGAGATAATCATTCATGTACGGAGCTTGCTATGCCGGATTCCGTAGCCGAAGTAAATGACCAAACCGGCGGCCAGCCACAATAGGAAACGCAAATGCGTTTCAGCCGGCAAAAACGCAATCAACGCGCCGCAGGAGAGAACGCCGCAGATAGGCAGCAGCAGGCCGAACGGTGCATATTCCACGAAATTGCCATGGGCGCGGATGGCGCGCTGCATGGCATCGTCCTCGTTATGGCCATACGGCAGGCGATGCCGGCGGCGAAAACCGGTGACGTAGTAGCTCAACCCCAGATAGAGCAGCGCAAGAATGCCCGCATAGGGCGCAAGGTAAATAGCAGCCATGGATCGCTCCTTCAGCATCAGCCCATAGCATCCTTGCGAAGCCGCTGCAAACCTGCTATCGCCCAGCGCTTAAAACGTAAGGAGGCCGCCATGCACCGCCAAGACCCCTACACCGTTGGCATCATCCAGATGTCCATGAAGCCCGAGCCGGAAGCGAACATGCTGCGCGCCGAGGAATTGCTGCGCGAAGCAAAGGCCAAGGGCGTGCAGGTGGCCTGCCTTCCGGAGCTGTTCCGCAGCTACTATTTCTGCCAGAGCGAGAACCACGATTATTTCAACCTGGCCGAGCCGCTGCCGGGCGACACCACGCAGCGCATCGCCGGTTGGGCGAAAGAGCTGGATATGGTCATCGTGGCCTCGCTGTTCGAGCGTCGCGCGGCGGGCATGTACCACAACACCGTGGTGGTGTTCGATGCGGATGGGACCGACCTTGGCAAATACCGCAAAATGCACATCCCCGACGATCCGCGCTACTACGAGAAATTCTACTTCACGCCCGGCGATCTCGGCTTCAAGAATTTCGACACGAAATATGGCCGCATCGGCGTGCTCATCTGCTGGGACCAGTGGTTCCCCGAAGCCGCACGCCTGACCGCCATGCAAGGCGCGAGCGTTATTTTCTACCCCACCGCGATCGGCTGGCACCCGGCCGAGAAAGCCGAATACGGCGAAGAGCAGTGGAACAAATGGCAGACAGTGATGCGCGGGCACGCAGTGGCCAACAACATCTTCATTGCAGCACCCAACCGCATTGGGTTTGAACCCGAGACCGATGGTGGCGGGCTGGAATTCTTCGGCCACAGCTTCATTTGCGACACGTCGGGCCGCTACATCGAACATGCCGACGAGACATTCGAAGGCGTGCTCACCGCCGTGATCGACCCCAAGAAGGTCGAGAAGCAGCGCCAGTACTGGCCGTATTTCCGCGATCGCCGCATCGATGCCTACGGCAAACTCCTCGAACATCCGAG
>QFQB01000012.1 GCA_003241475.1 Micavibrio aeruginosavorus | reverse complement strand
ATCTGTTGCTCCATGCGCACGGAACCAATATTGGAAGAATGCATGAAAACTTCGGGAAGCGTGAGATAGCGTTTTTCAGGGTGGTAGTCGCTGATCTTGAAGCGGCTGATTTTAATGGCTTCACGCGCATCGTAACTGGAATCCATGCCTGCACCTGCATTTTCGATCACAGCAGCCGTCGTGAAAATCTTGAACGTGGAGCCGGGTTCGAAAATCCCCAGCGTCAGATTGTTGAACAAACGCTTGTCGTTTTTGCCCGGCACAGCATGCGGGTCAAAATCAGGTAGCGATACCGCAGCCAGAATCTGCCCCGTGTTCACATCCATCACAACGCCCGCGCCGGCAACGCCATCGAATTTGGTGACCGCTTTGGCGATTTCGCGGCGCAACGCATGCTGGATGCGCACGTCGATCGTCGTAACCAATGGCTCGTCGCTACTCAAAAGCAATTTGTCGAAACCGGCTTCCAAGCCGCCAAGCCCGTGGTCGTCAACGCTGTTATAGCCGACGATATGGGATGCCAATGCACCTTGCGGATAGATGCGGCGCTCTTCTTCCTTGAATAGCAAACCCGGATGACCGAGATAGAGGATTTTATACTGATCGTCCGGCGTCATGTTGCGCTTGATCCAGACAAATCGCTTGTTACTTTGCAGTTTTTGCAAAATATCGCCGTAAGACAGTTCGGGGAAGATTTTTACCAGATCCTTGGCAACGGCTGGCGCTTCCGTACCGATAATCATCGGGTCCGCATAGAGAGAAGCAGTTTTAAGCGAGCGCGCAAGGATTACCCCGTTGCGGTCCAGAATATCGGCGCGGTGCGCAGGCTTGGGTTGCGCAGGCTCCGCCTCCAGATACGAAATATCCTCGCCTTTTTTCAATTCTCCTTGAATGATCGTAAGATCGACAATGCGCGCCGCCACGATGATATAGGCAATGATGAAAAACAGGCTGAGCAGAACCAGACGGCCGCGCGCCATATCGAGCGCGGAGCGTTTTTGGCCAGAAATCTGGATATTGGCGCGGCTGAAGGGATTCATTGTACCCCTCCCTGCCCGTTCAATTTATCAAGCAATTGATAGAAATTCTGCTTGTCTGCCGGAACCGTCGAAAGCGTTTCTTTTTTCACCGGTTGCGCGATCGGCGCCGGTTTTGCGCCGCTTGGCTCAGCAGGTTTAAGAACAACAGGCTGCACATAACCTTCGTCTTCGAAAATATCCGGGCCCTCGTCATTCGCCGGCACAGGAATATCGTTGATGTTCTTGACGACTTCCTTGCCGGACGGAGATTGCATGCCTAGCTGTTCAGCGGCGAGCTTTTCAAGACGCTGCGGACGGTTCAGATAGTCCCACTCAACACTCAAGACGCGCACGGCTTCGTCTTCGTGCGAGAGTTTGCCGCGGATGTCGGACAAGGCGTCCTCTTTGATCTGTACCGATTGCGACGTCCAGAACAGTAGCACGCCGAAGAAGGTTGCAAGCGCCAAGGACAGAATGTTGGAAATGCGCAGTATCCTCATGCACGGCCTCCAGCTTTGGACCAGACGGGGGACGATGTGCGAAGGGCTGCGCGAAGGCGCGCGGAACGGGAACGGGGATTTTGGGAGATTTCAGTCGCGGAAGGATCAACGGGCTTTTTCGGGGAGAGCGTGAAGGAAGGATCGGCAGACTTGGCCGCAAGGGGAAGATATTTCGAAGCGTTGGGCGTTTTGCCCGCGCGCTCGTAGAGGAAGGATTTGACGATGCCCTCTTCGAGAGAGTGGAAGGAGACGACGATCAGGCGTCCGCCGTCTTTGAGCAATTGTTCTGCGGCATGCAATCCGCGCTCAAGCTCGCCAAGCTCATCATTGACGGCGATGCGAAGAGCCTGAAACGTGCGCGTCGCAGGATCTATTTTATCTTTGGGCGATTTGAACACAACATCGCGGATCATGTCGGCAAGGCGCAAGGTTGTTTCGATGGGCGCGATAGCGCGCTCTTCGACAATTTTGCGGGCGATATAACGAGATTTGCGCTCATCACCGTATTTGTAAATAAGATTGGCGAGATCTTCTTCGTCCATGGAATTCACAAGATCGGCCGCCGTTTCGCCTGAAGACGTGTCCATACGCATATCGAGCGGCGCATCAAAGCGGAAGGAAAAGCCGCGATTGGCTTCATCAAACTGCATCGACGAAACGCCGACATCGAGCACGAAACCATCGACCTGCGCGTAGCCCGTAGCCTTCACCAGCTCCAGCGCATCGCCGAATTTTCCGGGAACGAAAATCAGACGATCGCCGAATTCCGCCTTCAGCGCGTCCGCGCGGGATACGGCGGCAGGATCGCGGTCGATGGCGATGACGGTGCAGTTTGCGGATTCCAAAAACGCGCGCGTGTAGCCGCCTGCGCCGAATGTGCCGTCAACATACACTTCGCCATCCTTCGGGGAAAGGACGGACAGGACTTCAGGGAGCATCACGGGAAAATGGGGAGATGTCATTGCACATCCCCCTTCGGCAAGGTCAGGCCTTTTTCGCGGATATTGCGGCGCGCGTCTTCGCGGCGCTTGGCCAGAATGTCGGCGTCCCAGATCTGGAACTTGTTGCCAAGACCAACGAAGGCGGCCTTTTCGACCACGCCTGCAAATTCCATCAATTCAACAGGCAGAACGATGCGCCCTTCGCCGTCGAACGAGAGCTGCACGGAATCGCCGAACATCGTCATGGCGAGATCGTCCTGCTCTTCCGAAAACAGATCGAAGTTTTCAAGACGGCGGGAAATCTCCTGCATGTAGGACCATGAAAAACCTTCGAGCGCAGGCTGTGTGTTGGATCGGAAAAGGACGATGCCGTTGAACTGTTCGCCCGCCAACTGGTCGCGAAACTGAGCCGGAACGGATACCCGCCCCTTCTTGTCGACCTTGTTGATATGCGTTGACAGAAACAGTGCCATAGACGCGCGCGAATTCCCCGTTGCGAATAAAAAACCCGAATGTGAAGGGCTGGAAAAACCAGAACCAGAAACCAGTGCCGCTCCTTAATGGTATAGCATGGATATTTATGGGATAGCATGGGATTTTGTGGGCCACAACGCATCTTCAGGGATTTCCACAGGTCCATACACAAGAAAATACTCATACTGTGGATAAACTCTGTTTGTTCGTCATTTGTTAACATGGTTGTGATCCCTTTAAATAACATAATCAAAACAAAGGATTGGTTATTAAAAATCGTGGACTTGCGACAGAAAATGTCCCTGCCCCGCGCTCCATGCAGGGCCGTTTTTCATTTTTTGCATATTTTTATGAAAAAAGACTGGACAGACTAATATACGTTATGGTAATCATATGCCCGTGTGAACGACCAACTATCCTGTGTGTGGGGAGTATAACTATGCTAATGATCTTGACTGTCATGGCGCTTGCCGTGAGTGGCGGACTGTACCTTGGAACCATTGCGTTCTCTGCGTATGAATCGGCTCAACTCGACAAAGCCCTGTCCTTGTTTCATAAAGCCGGTTTCATTAACCTGGCCTAAGAAATCCAAAGAAGAAACAACCGCTTGACCAAAGCGTTGTGCCTTATAAACAAACCGCCCCAAGCGTGTAGCCGGGGCGGTTTATTTATGGCCGGAGGGCCTATAAGCCGGGTTCTGTTCCACCCCTTGCGGAGCTTCGACGACCATTCCTCTCGTTCCTTTGTTACCAAAGGCCTTTAGCAACCTACCCGGGCGACATCGCGGAAACACGATATATGCCGCCCCTATTTGGTCTTGCTTCGGATGGGGTTTGCCTTGCCGTTCCTGTTGCCAGGTCCGCGGTGCGCTCTTACCGCACCGTTTCGCCCTTACCTGTGCCCAAGCTATAAAACTTTGGCCATCGGCGGTTTGTTTTCTGTTGCACTGATCCGTCGGGTTGCCCCGCCCGGGCGTTACCCGGCATCCTGTTTCCATGAAGCCCGGACTTTCCTCCCGCCTTGCGGCAAGCGGCCGTCCGGCCTTCCGGCCAGCGGGCGTTGTATCACAGATTATTCGGTTGGTTCAAGCCAATGTCCAGCCAGAAGCGCATAAAGCCGGGTCCGCGTGAGCGTATCCACCTCCCCCGCATGGCCGTTGGCAAAGGCTTCGGGCACGTAGTGGCGTTGAAAAGCCGTTAATAGATCGCGCGATTTCACGCGCGGATCATAGCCGAAGTCCTGCAAGGCGCGGCCGATATCCATGCCCTTTGATTTGACGGCGTCTTCATCGGACGGAACAGGCCATGCCCCTACCCCGTGTTTGGCCAGTTCGTGCCACGGAAAATATTCGCCGGGGTCTTGCTTTCGCGCGGGCGCGACATCGGAGTGCGCGAGGATGGCGTCAGGTTCAATGTTGTATCGCCCGATGATTTCCTTGCACAAAGGCACCAATGATTTCATCTGCGCGCCTGTGAACGGGCGATAGCCCCATTCATGCCCCGGATTGACGATTTCAATACCGATGGAATGTGCGTTGATATCCATCTCTCCTTGCCAGAACGAATGGCCCGCATGCCATGCGCGCAATTCTTCATCGACATGCACGTAAACCGATCCGTCTTCGTCGATGGTGTAATGCGCAGAGACTTTGCTTTCGGGATCGGACAGACGCTTGACCGCTTCGAGCGCGGTTTGCATGCCCGTATAATGTAAGATAATCAACGACGGCGTGACGCCCTTGCGATCATCATGATTGGGCGAGCGAAACTCCTCAATCCTCACGCTTTTCCTCCACGAGGCTCAAAAGACCCAAACCCAAAATCCAGAACAGCACGATGGTGAACATGCCGGCCGATTGATTATTGTAGAAATGCGTCGCCGCGCCATACGCCAACGGCCCCATGAAGGCCACCGATTTTCCGGTGAAGGCGTAAAGACCGTAGGTCTGCGTGACCATGCCGCGCGGCGCGAGACGCCCCGCCAGCGTGCGCGAGGCCGCCTGCGCAGGCCCCATGAACAATCCCAGCGCCAGTGCAAGGCCCGTAAAGACAAGCTTATCGTCAGTCATCAACACAGCCGCGCCCGTGATAATCAAACCAATCAGGGAAATCGTAACCGTAAATTTCGATCCGATTTTGTCGTCAAGATGCGCGAACAAAAACGCGCCCAGACCCGCCGTCACGTTCAAGCCGATGGCGAAGAACAAAATCTCGATATAGTCCATTTTATAAACGCCCGCCGCGTAAATGCCGCCGACGGTAAAGAGCGTGTTGAGCCCGTCGCGATAGATCGCGCTCGCCACCAGAAACTGTACGAGGTTTTTGTGATGCTTGACTTCGCGGATCGTGCGGCCAAGCTGTTTCAAGCCCAACAGCATGGCATCGCGCGTGCGCATGGGCTTGCGCTCCACGTCATGCGTCCAGATCAGCATCGGAATCATGAACACGAAAAACCAGATTGCCGTGAGCGGGCCTGTTGCGCGCACGCTCGCATCGTTCATGCCGGAAATGCCGAACCACGGCTCCATATCGCCAAAGCCGATCAAGCCGAACAGCGCGATGGCTAATGCCGCCAAGCCGCCCAGATAGCCCACGCCCCAGCCCCAGCCGGAGACGCGACCGATCAAATGGCGCGGTGCGATATGCGTGAGCATGGCGTTGTAGAAGACGCTTGAAAGCTCATAGCCGATATTGGCGATCACGACGAGCGCAAGAACAAAGAATATATTTGCCGGTCCTGCCACGGGCTGGCCGAACCAGAGAAGCGCGCTGGGCACGATACACAGCATCGACAAACCGAACACCCAGCGTTTGCGCGCGCCCGAGTGGTCCGCCACCGCGCCGAAGAACGGGCCGAGAATGGCGATGAATATACCGGAGACGGCGATGGCATAGCTCCACCATGCGCCGCCTTGCGTTTCGTCGCCGACCATGTTGCGCGAGAAAAAAACGCTATAGACGAAGGTGATGATGACGGTGGCGAACGCGCTGTTGGCCCAGTCGTAAACGCACCACGCAAAAATGGATTTCTTCGCGCCGCGCGGGGCGAGTTCGGGACTCACATCGTCGGTGATTTCTGGTTGGCTCATTCCTTGAAAGACTCCTTGTCGGCCCCATATTAGAGTAAACGGTTCGCGAAGGAAACATACGCATGAGCAACGAAAACGTCCCTCCCCAAGCACCCTATGCCACGTTTGCGGCGGGATGTTTCTGGTGCGTCGAATCGGAATTCCGCAGATTGGACGGCGTTTTGTTCACCCGCGCGGGATATGAAGGCGGCCTGACCAAAAACCCGAGTTATCAGGATGTCTGCACGGGACGCACGGGCCATGCGGAGGCGGTCGAAATTTATTACGATCCCAAGATCATCACCTACCGCGCGCTTTTGATGCATTTCCTTGAATTGGCCCATGATCCGACCGATTTGAACGGTCAGGGCGTGGACCGCGGCACGCAATACAGATCGGCCATTTTCTACGCCGATGAAGACCAGAAAGAACAGGCGCAAAAGGCCATCGCCGATGTGAGCGCGGGCGGGCGCTGGAAAAAGCCCATTGTCACAACGCTGGAGCCGCAAGGGCCTTTCTGGCCCGCCGAGGAATACCACCAGCAATATTACGAGAAATATGAGGGCAAACAGGGCGTTCAGCACCCCAACATGCTCTATAAAATGCAAAAATGGGCCAAGGAAGGGCGATAGGAACGTTGCAATACAAGCACGCTTTCTGTAAAAGAACGCCATGACAAACCTTGCCTATACGGACGATGTCGCCCGCGCTACCGCCCCTGTCTGGAACATGCTGAAAGACCAGTATGACGAGACGTATTTTCAATCGATGGCGCCGTATATCGTCGAGATCAACCGCCTGAAAAAAGAAAAGAATGCGGTCATCCTCGCGCACAATTACATGACGCCGGATATTTTCCATGGCGTGGCCGACATTGTGGGAGACTCCCTCGCCCTTGCGCGTGAAGCCGCGAAAACGCAAGCCGACATCATCGTTCAGTGCGGCGTGCACTTCATGGCCGAGACATCGAAAATCCTTTGCATGGACAAAAAGGTTTTGATCCCCGACATGAAGGCCGGATGTTCTTTGGCTGAATCCATCACCGCCGCCGACATCAAGTTGTTGCGCGAGAAATATCCGGGCGTGCCGATTGCCACGTATGTGAACACATCCGCAGACGTCAAAGCCGAGAGCGATATCTGCGTGACATCGGGCAATGCCGTGAAAATCATCAATGCGATGAGCGAAGACACCGTTCTGATGGTGCCCGACCAGTATCTTGCCGCCTATACGCAGACCAAGACTAGCAAAAAGATTCTGACATGGGCCGGATCCTGCATGGTGCATGAAAAATTCACGCCTGAAGAAATTGCCGCCATGCGCGTGAAATATCCGGGCGTTGTCGTGATCGCCCACCCCGAATGCCCGCCCGAAGTAATTGCGGCCAGCGATTTTGCGGGCTCGACGCAACAGATGATCGAGTTCGTGGAAAAAGACAAACCGGCCAAGGTTATGCTGATTACCGAATGTTCGATGTCCGACAATATCCAAGCCGCGCATCCGGAAATGCAACTGGTGCGCCCGTGCCAGCTTTGCCCGCACATGAAGAAGATTACGCTGCCGAAAATTCTGGAGTGTCTGCAAAACGAAACGGGCGAGATTTTCGTCGATGCGGCGATCGCCGGCCGCGCGCGCCTTCCCATCGAACGCATGCTGGAGATGAGCAAATAATGATCTCCGCCCTTCACATCGAAGACATCGTCCGCGCCGCGCTTAAAGAGGATCTGGGCCACGGCCACGACATCACCACCGAATGCACGGTGCCGCTGGACAAAGAAGCGCGCGCCGTTGTCAATGCGCGCAAAGGCGGACGTCTGGCGGGCATCATTGCCGGATTGGCCGCGTTCACCATCACGGACCCCGACTGCGAGATTGAATTGCTTAAATCCGACGGCGAAGATGTCAAAGCCGGAGAAGACATCGCCATCATCACAGGCTCTGCGCGCGCGATTTTAACGGCGGAGCGCACGGCGCTCAATTTCATGCAGCGCCTGTCCGGCATTGCCACGCTTACAAAACACTATGTGGATGCGGTTCAAGATACCGGCGCGAAGATCGCCGACACGCGCAAAACCACGCCCCTTCTTCGCGCGCTGGAAAAACAGGCCGTGCGTCTGGGCGGCGGGATGAACCACCGTTTCGGATTGGACGATGCGATCCTCATCAAAGACAACCACATCGCGCTGGCGGGCGGCATCTACCCCGCCCTGCAGATGGCGAAATCGAACGCCGGCCATATGGTGAAAATCGAAATCGAAGTGGACAATCTCGACCAGCTCGAAGAGGTGCTACAGCACGGCGGCGGCGCGGATATCATCATGCTGGATAATTTCAGCCTTAAAGACATGGAAGCCGCCGTGAAACGCATCGACGGCGCAGCCATCATCGAAGCCTCCGGCGGCGTAACGCTGGAGAGCGTCAAAGCGATTGCCGAAACGGGCGTGCATATTATTTCCGTGGGCGCGCTCACGCATTCCGCCCCTGCCCTTGATCTGGGCCTCGATATCGAACCCATCGAAGAATAAAAAAAGCCCGCGCGATGCGGGCTTTTTGTTGTTCTAAAAAATACTACAGCCAGTGGAAGTAGAGAAAGACGATATGAACGGCGGCGAACAGATAGTAGCCGCCCAACTGGTAGGACGTGTCAATCGCCATCGCTTCGAACGGATAGCCCGTGTACATCGCGCTCATCAGCGTCGGCGGCATGGAGAACGCCACCCAGAGCAAGCAGGACAGGCAGAAGTAGCCGGCGGCGGTGTTGATGCCGAGGAAATCGGCGAGGAAAGCGTAGAAGCATGCAGCCAGCATCCACAAGAAGAACGAAGCAACGTACGGCAACGGCGATGTCGTCTTCGGACGTACGGTGTCCACGCCGCGCAATTCCATCCAGCGGCCGCCCAGAATTTTCGGATGGTACCAGACCCATCCCAAGGCCGTGGCCAATACGCCGGAAACAAAGAAGGCTAGAAAGTTGATATTCAAATCTGCAAGCGCGGTCATGACCCATAACTCCTTGGTATTTTTACAAATGGTAAGGTGATTTGCCCTCGTCTCCAAGGGGCTTTGTATAGATCATCAACAAGCATCCGGATTATGTCTAAATCAGGCTTTGCGTTCGACCATCAATTTCTTGATTTCCGCGATCGCCTTGGCCGGATTGAGGTTTTTCGGGCAGGAATTCGTGCAGTTCATAATCGTATGACAGCGGTACAGCTTGAACGGGTCTTCCAGCTGGTCGAGGCGTTCTCCCGCCGCTTCATCGCGCGTGTCGGCAATCCAGCGCCAAGCGTTGAGCAGGATGGCGGGGCCGAGGAATTTGTCGGCGTTCCACCAATAGCTTGGGCAGGACGTGGAGCAGCAAAAACACAGAATGCAGGCCGCTGGGCCGCGTCCGTCTTCGCCGTTCAGCACGTTGGAATCTTCGGGCGATTGCAGGCGCTCGCGGCTCGGGTTGCTGGTATCGGTTTTCAGCCACGGTTCGATGGCATTGTATTGCGCGTAGACGTGCGACAGGTCCGGCACAAGGTCTTTGACCACCGGCATGTGCGGCAAAGGCGTGATTTTCACATCGCCGCTCACTTCGGAAATCGGCTTCAGACAGGCCAGCGTGTTGCGTCCGTCGATGTTCATAGAGCAAGACCCGCAAATCCCTTCGCGGCAGGAACGGCGAAAGGCCAGCGTGGAATCCACATTGTTCTTGATGTGGATGATCGCATCCAGAACCATCGGGCCGCAATCGTCGAGATCGATGGTGAATTCATCATAGCGCGGGTTTTCGCCCGTGTCGGGATCATAGCGGTAAATCTTGAAGGTCTTCTTGCGCTTCGCGTCTTTGGACGCGGCATCGACTTTCTTGCCCGGTTTGACTTTGGAATTTTTGGGAAGGGTGAATTCGGCCATGGTTTCCTCTATTAATATACGCGCTTCTTGGGCGGGATGGCTTCGACATCATTGGTGAGCGTGTGCAGGATGACGGGGCGGTAGTCGATGGACGTTTTGCCTTTTTCATCGACGCGGATGATGGAATGCTTCATCCAGTTCGCATCGTCGCGCTCCGCAAAATCTTCGCGGGCATGCGCGCCGCGAGATTCCTGACGGTTGACGCCGCCGTACAGCGTTGCAACAGCCTGGCCCATCAGATTTTCCAGTTCCAGCGCCTCAACCAGATCGGTGTTGAAAATCATCGAACGGTCGGTAATGCCGAGGTCGGGTTTTTTATCGAAGGCTTTGGAGATAAGCTCGCATCCTTCCTGCAATGTCTCGCCCGTGCGGAACACGGCGGCGTGGTTTTGCATGATTTTCTGCATTTCGGCGCGAAGCATGGCGGGTGTGGTCGAGCCTTTGGAATTACGGACGCGGTCCAGATGCGCCAGCGCTTTATCGCCGTTATCACCTTTGATGGTTTTGTGCGGCGAGCCGGGATAGACGGTCGCAGCGGCCTGAATAGCGGCGGCGCGGCCGAACACGACGAGATCGAGCAGCGAGTTGGAGCCAAGACGGTTCGCGCCATGCACGGATACGCACGCGGCTTCGCCGATCGCCATCAGGCCCGGAACGATTTTGTTCGGATCATTGGTCGTCGGGTTCAAAACTTCGCAGCGGAAGTTCGTCGGGATGCCGCCCATGTTGTAGTGGACGGTGGGAAGAACCGGAATCGGTTCCTTTTCCACATCGACGCCCGCGAAAATGCGCGCGGATTCCGCAATGCCGGGCAGACGCGAATGAATGACGTCGGGCGGCAGGTGCATCAGGTTCAAATGGATATGGTCTTTGTTTTTGCCGACGCCGCGTCCTTCGCGGATTTCAACCGTCATCGAGCGTGAGACGACATCGCGCGATGCCAGATCTTTGGCCGACGGCGCGTAGCGTTCCATGAAACGCTCGCCTTCGGAGTTGGTGAGGTATCCGCCTTCGCCGCGCACGCCTTCGGTAATCAGACAGCCCGCGCCGTAAATGCCGGTCGGGTGGAATTGCACGAATTCCATGTCCTGCAAAGGAAGACCCGCGCGAAGCACCATGCCGCCGCCGTCGCCCGTGCAGGTATGCGCGGAGGTGCAAGAGAAGTAAGCGCGGCCGTAGCCGCCCGTTGCCAGAATGGTTTGATGCGCGCGGAAACGGTGGATCGTGCCGTCATCGAGATTCCACGCCATAACGCCAAGGCATTCGCCTTCGTCGCCCATGATAAGGTCGAGCGCGAAATATTCGATAAAAAATTCGGCTTTGTGTTTCAACGCTTGCTGGTAGAGCGTGTGCAAAATCGCATGGCCCGTACGGTCTGCGGCGGCGCAGGTGCGCTGCGCGGTGCCCTTGCCGTAGTGCGTCGTCATCCCGCCGAAAGGACGCTGGTAAATCTTGCCTTCGGCTGTGCGCGAAAACGGCACGCCATAGTGTTCAAGCTCGATGATGGCAGGAATGGCTTCGCGGCACATATATTCGATCGCGTCCTGATCGCCCAGCCAGTCGGAGCCTTTGATAGTATCGTAAAAGTGAAAACGCCAGTCGTCTTCACCCATGTTCCCCAATGCTGCCGAAATGCCGCCCTGCGCCGCGACAGTATGCGAGCGCGTCGGGAACACTTTGGAAATCAGCGCCGTTTTCAGGCCTTTTTCCGCGCAACCGAAACCGGCGCGAAGCCCTGCCCCGCCTGCACCGACAACGACGACATCATATTCGTGATCAATAATTTTGTAGCTCTGGGTCATAACTTACAACGCAATCTGCAGAATGGAGAAAATGGAAACAATCGCCATAAAGGCGAAGACAAGTTTGGAGCCGATGATCAGCAAAAGCTTTTTGCAATGGCAGGAGACGTAATCTTCGATCACGACCTGCAATCCCATCACGGCATGCAAGAAGCCGATGGCGATGAACAGAACGAGCAAGGCGGCGTTCCACGGCTGCGAGAGCCATTGCGTGAAATCCCAATAGGCCTTTCCGCGCAACTGCACGATGGAATACACCAGCCAGAACACCAACGGCACAAGCGCCGCCGACGTTATACGCTCCATCAGCCAGTGATGCGCGCCTTCGTGCGTGGAGCCGAGGCCGCGCGCGCGGCCCAGAGGCGATTGAAATTTCTTGTTTGCGAAGCTCATATCGAATTTCCTAGTAAATAGAGGCAAAATACCATGTAGCGGCAGTTAGACCCGCGGCCGCCAGCAAAACAACCCAGCCTGCGGCCATGGCTTTCTTCTCATCCAGCAAATGTACCGTATCCCAGATCAAGTGGCGGATGCCGTTGCAAAGGTGGTAGTAAAGCGCCAACGACCATGCGAACAAGATGGCCGTACCCACATGCGTGATGGAAAAGTCGCGGACGGCTTCAAACAGTTCTTCATCGATGGCAGCTGTCACCAAAAAAGCCGTAATCAAAACGCATCCCGCCGCCAGCGCCACGCCCGTCATGCGGTGCGTAATCGACATCAGCGCGGTCATGGGAAGGCGATAGACTTGAAGGTGCGGCGAAAGCGGGCGCGGATAGGTTTTTGGTTCGTCTTTGAGGGGCGTGTCGGACATGAAAGAATCTCGTATAATTTAGATAGTGGTAATCATAAGACTCCGCCCGTGTTTTTCCAATGCAAAATCATGAAAAAAGACGATATTTTCTTAATTGCAAACGGCTCGCAACTAGGACGATATGAACATCAGCGACGCACCGTTCATGACATAGCGCCATAGCTCGGCCCCCTCGCCGTTTACCGTGTATTTATAGCCCAGATGGCTGCCGCAGTTCTTACAATGCACTTCGGGACGCGGCAGGATAATTTTAAAATCCGTCGAAAGCCCCAGCCGCTTGGGATCAATCGGGGCGCGGAAGGTTGGAAAATCATTGGTCATAAGTTTGGATGCGGATGCAAAAAGCTCGACCCCGCACCCGCGGCAGGCATAGACGCCCTTCCCGCGCTGGCGCAGCAACGGCGACGTACCGGCGTCTTCATTGCTGCCTTCGCGCAAAACGGCATAGCCCTGTTCGCCCAGCTTTTCGCGCCATTGCGCATCCGTGAGCTTATAGGGAAAATCCGCGCCCTTTTGCTTGAGGAAGTTGAAATTGATCAGATCGGCCATGGCTTTTCCGGGCAAAAGCGCAATTGCTGCAGCGCTGAGCAGAGCTGTAATAAAACCGCGACGATCTATCATGACATTTCTCCCTTGGTTAAATCCGTGCTTCATAAATTAATCAAAATTTTCAATAATAACAATAAGATAAATTACTTATTGACATAATATTTTTTCATTGCTAGCATCCGCCCCACTCAAGAAAGTATGGCCCATGCAGAATTTTAAAAGACTGGATATTGAAGATATCATCGAAAGATTGACGCCTGTTTATGGCGACAAAGCTTTTAACGAAGCACATGCTGTTCTGGATGTCATTTTGAATGACTCAGGTCATCACCACATTCAAAGTCAGGCTCTCGAGAATTTTCTTACACGTCTTGAGCGCGCAGGCAAAACGCCGAGCGAAGCCATCAAGATTGAATCCTGCTATCAAAAAACATACGCCACAGATGTTCCTGATTACGACTGCCTGCGCCGCAGAGAAATCTGGAAAAAATTTCCCGGCATAGAATACAGTTGGGATGATCTGAGACGATGCCAACGCGCGCTTGATCTTCTGGTTAGCGAGCATAAAGGTATGGATCATGCGCATGACCGATATAAGGGCACGCTGGCAAGAACGTTCAAACTGGATGCTCAGCGCATCGTAAACCAAGATCTCGGCCGCGGCTGGCGGCAAAAGTCACCTGAAATTGCGGAAAGAATAGAAAGAGGCATCAAAACAGCAATGGCTGATGCTTTCCGCAAGCTGAACATTCAGACTGAAACCAGCCGATACACTGGCCGCAACTTCAGCGAAACAGCCTTGGCTGATTTCAGCCAAAGACATTTTTTCTAAATTATCCGCGAGCGCCTACGCCGCAGCCTTCATATATTTCCTCACAAGGACTTCAGCGATCTGCACGGCATTCAATGCCGCGCCTTTGCGCAGGTTGTCGGACACGCACCAGAAATTCAGGCCATGTTCTACTGTCCTGTCAGCGCGGATGCGGGAGACGAACACATCGTCCTCGCCCGCGATTTCAACCGGCGTGACGTAGCCCAAATCGGAATCCAGATCAATCACGGTAACACCCGGCGCCTTGTTCCACAGCTTCATCGCGTCTTTGGGGCCAAGTTCGGATTCAAATTCCACATTGACCATTTCGGAGTGGCCGACGAATACGGGAACGCGCACGCAGTTCGCGCAGACGTTGATATTGGCGCCCATGATTTTGTTGGTTTCAACCACCATCTTCCATTCTTCCTTGGTCATATCGCCTTCGTCTTCCAGAAACTTGTCGATCTGGGGGATGACGTTGAAGGAAATCTGCTTGGGGAATATTTCAGGATTGGCCTGATCGTTCATGTAGAAATGGCGCGTTTGCTGAAACAATTCATCCATCGCAGGCTTGCCGCCGCCGGATACGGATTGATAGGTGCTCACCACCACGCGCTTGATTTTGGCTTTGTCGTGAAGAGGCTTCAGCGCCACAACCATTTGAATGGTGGAGCAGTTCGGGTTGGCGATGATGCCCTTCTTCGTATGCCATTCGATATCCTGCGGATTCACTTCAGGCACGACAAGCGGGACATCGGGATCCATACGGAAATGCGAGGTATTGTCGATGACAACCGCGCCGGCCTTGGCGGCGATGGGCGAAAATTCAGCGGAAACTTTTGCGCCCGGCGAGGACAGGACGATATCAATGCCTTTGAAATCGAATTTGGCAAGGTCTTGAACCTTGATGTCGTCATCGCCAAAGGAGACTTCCTTGCCCGCAGAACGCGAGGACGCCAGCGCCACAATATCATCCACGGGAAATTTGCGTTCATGCAAGATGGTGAGCATTTCATGCCCGACATTGCCTGTTGCGCCCACCACGGCTACTTTGTAACCCATTGCCATACCCTCTTTTATCTATTCTTAAATCCCTACTGTGATAGGATAAATTCCGGTTCAAACTCAAGGTATTTCTTAACAAACGCCTGCCATGGATTTCCAGATTTTCGATCATATCCCGATTGGGCTTGCCATTCTCAAGCGTGACCGCAAGGCGCTGACCTGTCTTTATGCCAATACCGCCCTTAAGAATATGCTGGGCTGGCAACTGGAAGGCAAGGCGCTGGAATCCATATGGCCCTGCGAGGAAACCAATGATCTGGCCCGCAAACTCAAAGGCCCCACACCCCCGAGCGAAGCCACCCTGCCCTTTTTACGCGACGGAAAACCAAGTTGGGCGCTTTTGACGATCTCGCAAGAACGCTATGACAGTGAAGATTGCTATGCGCTCTGGGCCACCGATATTTCCGCCAGCAAAGATGCGGAAGAAAGCCTGAAGCTCGCCGTTAGCCACGCCGATGCATTGGCTGATCAAAAATCCAACTTCCTTGCGACTATCAGCCACGAAATCCGAACGCCTATGCAATCAGTCTATGGCTTGCTGGAGATGATCGAGTTGGAAAAACCCTCGCCCAATATTTTGTCGATGGCTATGACGGCGCGCAATTCGGCCTCGGGCCTGCTCGAAATTCTCGACGATGTTCTGGATTTCGCCAAAATGGATGCCGACCAGATGGAACTGGATCATTTCGAGGTTCCGGTGCGCACGCTCGCGCGCGGCATTCTCGAAGCCATGGCCGTTAAAGTGCAGGGCAAGAAGATAGAATTAAAAGACGATATCGCAGGCGACGTGCCGTTTGTGATTGTGGGCGATCCCAAGCGCCTGCGCCAGATCATCATCAATTTGATGGGCAATGCGATGAAGTTCACCCAAGAGGGCTCTGTCACCATCAAAGTCAGCCGCGGCGGACAACATCTGCCTGAGCCTGCGCGCGGTTTTATTTTGCGCCTTGAAATCGTCGATACAGGCATCGGCATGAGCGACGAGGTCGCAGCGAAATTGTTCCGCCCGTTCGCGCAAGCCGATAATTCCACCTCTCGCAAATATGGTGGAACCGGTCTTGGCCTTTCCATTTGCAAAAAGCTTGTCGAGATCATGGGCGGACAGATCGGCGTGGAGAGCCGGATCGGAAAAGGCTCCACCTTCTGGTTCGAAATCCCGACCGAGGAAGTCAGCACCGAGGCCAATGTGCTCGACCTGCCCGTTCTGGACGGCATTTCCGTGCTTTCTGTCGAAGACCATCCGATGGGCGCCAAAGAAATCGTGAAATCATTGCGTTCGATGGGCGCGACGGTCGAAAGTTGCCCCACTTATGCCGAAGCGCTCGACCTTGTGAAGCGCCGCCCATTTGATGTGGGCGTGATTGACCAAGGCTTGCCCGATGGTCTGGGGCTGGACCTTATTCGCGAGATTATGCAGATCCGTCCGTTTATGGGGCTGGTCATGTACACGGTGCGCGACGACGCGGGACTGCAGCATTCCCTGCAGTCGCTCGGCGTAACGTATCTGTCGAAACCGGCAAGCCGGATCGGTTTGGGAGAAGCGGTGCGCGATGCCGCCTCGAAAATACAAAAACTGGATGTATTGGGTCCGCGCCGCCTTCTCATCGCCGAAGACACGTTAAGTGTGCGCGATGTTTTAAGCCGCCAACTGGTGACTTTGGGCGTGGAAGCGACCTTCGTCGAGAACGGACGCGATGCGCTTTTCGCCGTGCGTAGTGGCGAATATGGCATCTTGCTGACCGATCTCCACATGCCAGAAATCGACGGGTACGAAGTCATCAGGTCCATCAGGGACGATGATCGGGATTTGAACCGCCATTTCCCCGTGGTCGCTCTTACCGCCGATGTGCAGATGGCGCAACGGCAGGTCTATATGCAATACGGCTTCGACGAATGTTTGCTCAAGCCTGTCTCGCTCGGACAGTTCCGGCGTTTGTTGATACGCTGGGGATTGCTTGGGGAATCCTCCCCGGCAAATACCGCCGCTGTGGTTGCCAAGACCGAGGCAGGATCGGCCATCGATCGTGAAGCCATGATCGCGCAAATGGGCGCGTTCGATGAAAACGCCGTAGAGATGCTGGGAATGTTCCTTGAAATGACGGAACCGTTAATCGAAGAGATTAAAACGGCCTCTGCGAACAACGATCAGGCAAGACTGAAAGAACATGCCCACAGCCTCAAGGGCGCAGCGAGATCGGCCTGTCTCAACGATTTAGGCGATGCGGCGGCAACCTTGCAGAACGAAGCCGAAAACGGCGACGGCAACCCTACCCATGTTCAAAAGATTGTCGAAGAATTCGCGCGGGCAAAAAAAGAAATCAGCGCGCTTTGATTATTAAGGACAACTCGCAGCCGCTTCATCACCCTGCGTAGCAGGGCTATCCCATGTGTCGCCCGGATAAATCGCTATTGATTTCGCAATCATCCAGACGCGGAAGCACAGGCTGTTGGCAGGACAGCTCGGCCCGCCTGAATCGCTCGTAAGGGCAAGCGCGCCGCCGGTCATATTGTCGACGACGTCCGCTTCGCACTCAGAAAACTGGTCGTCCAGCTTGTTCAGCGCCGTTTTCAGGAATGAATCGGTTTTATCCGTGCTGGTGTAGAAGAAAACGCCGGACGGACCGTTGTAATATTCCCAGTTCGCAAACAGCTTCGGCGAGGGCGGCATGAATTTCCCCGACGATCCGCCGAATATCTGCGCATGCTCGTTCGAATTGCCGGGATTGCCCGGACAGCGCAACAAAGCGACTTTGTCGCCTTCCGTCGTGCTTTGGCAACTACAGGGCGCGGCATTGAAATATGTGCTGGTCGGGTTGATCGGATACGGCGTATTGGTCGTACCGACCAAAGCATCGTCTCCAGCCGGATATGTCAGAACGCATTCCTGAATGGTTGAGCGGACCAGATTGATTTGCGCATTGAGGTCGGTCACGGTGTTGAAAGCACTTTGCGACGATGTTTGCTGGGAGGAGGAATCCATAAACGTCGCCGTCAGCGCCGCCAGCAACGCAATGGCGATCAGGATATAGATTAGGGCGCTACCCTTTTGCTTTGTCTTGTCTGGCTTTTTCATTTTCTTTCCTGCAAATCCGGCCTTCCACCGTAAAATGGAAGGCCGGATCGCGCGTCGGAGGAAATTACGCTTTTATCTTAACGTTCAAGCAGAACGGAGTAGAACGTGTAGCTTGCTGGAGAAGCCCCATCGGAGAAACATCCCGATGCCTGACGGTTCAGAACTGTACAAGTCGCCCCATCTACCGTCTCAAGTGCGATTGCAGAACCCATGGCCGCATCAAAGTCGTAGCCATCGTTCATGCTCACTTTGACATCGTTATCAATGTCGATACCCGAGTCCATTACCGGCAAATATTGTGTGGTTTGAGTACTGCAGTTCGCCGAATTCGTGGAACTGGTAGGATCAATTCCCAATTCTTCATTGACCTTACGGCAAACACCTGCGGAAACGCCAGGAAGGAAGGCAATAATATCGTTACCGCCCGATGTGCCGTCCGTACCGATTCCCGGAACATAGAAGTTACCGTTAAAATACCAGCTAAGACTATTTTGACCGGTCGCAGACAAATCTGCTGGGGCTTGCTGATAGCTTGCGCCGCCGCCATTCGGGTGGAACACTAGAAGGTTCGTGGAGGCCGTTCCCGTAAAGAATGCAGACCCCGGCACATCAAAGTGAACTTGCTCGACACCCGTACCGCCTAGAATCATCCGGATTACGGCTGTTCTCAGAGCAGTCGGATATTGCGTCATCTGGGCGGAACTCAGAAGATTTTTTTCGCTTTCCGTCGAGCCACTTCCCGAACGGGTGGATTGCGTCACCACATAGGACAACGCCGCGAACAACGCCACGGCAATCAGGATCAAGAACAGCACATTCCCTTTCTCCGATTGCCTTTGGGATTTATTATAAAACATTGATATTTCCTCCTTAAAAGTCGTTCCTAAAATCTATCGTTATTGTCTTTATATTACTTGCCCGTCATCCCACCTATGGTTGGGTTTTCCACAGAAACCTTGTTAACCTTCAGGGATACTGCAAGTTTTTCACTTTTTCCGCACTCGCGCCCCACGCAGAGCTTTTCCAAACCCACGCGCCATCCCGAACCGCCGTTTTGCATATGGCCGATGGCTTCGCGGAACATGGCAAAATTGCTGGTTTGCTGGGACGTAATGACGATCGTGGAACCATTTACCTTGAATGTCAGACCTTTGTAAGACGGGGAAACTTTCTTAATGAATGCCTCAACCTCTTTTTTGTCGATAGGCACATCTTTGATGGTTGGAACGATCGGCTTGCGCGCTTCGGATTCCAGCAATTCCGCGCGTAATTCCGTCAGTTGTTTGGCTTGAATGCTAGCGTAAAGCCCCAGTGCGCCCGCCATCGCCCAAGCGATACCCGCGGCGATCAAAACTGTCTGTCCGGCGTTTTGCGGAAGTTTTTCAAGAAACGCATTCAAATCCCCGCTGGCTTTGGGATCCAGCAGTTTTTGCACAGAACGAAAATCAAAACTTTTAAAATCGAGCGCCATAACCTCTTGGCCTTTGATCCGCATTTACCTTAAATTTTACACAAGAAAACTTTAGAAGCCGTTACATAAGAAACTGATTTAAATAAAATTTTACCTAATTTGTGCCCTGCAACCGAACGCGGCCATCTTTTTCAAGGCCCGGCTGAACCTTTCCCTTGATGGTGCCCACCCCCTGCCCGTAAGCAGGTGGAAGCAAGACTTCCCAATTTAATTTACCTTTTTCGACGTTGTATTTAACGAGCGTACCGTCAATTTTTTCGAGCTCGTCCAGCATCTCTTGAATACGAACCATATGTTTGATGGATTCCGACTGCAACGCGTTCGAAGCGTTCACCATCAATTCGCGCGAAGCCGTCTGTGTTTCCTGCTGAACCTTGTCCAGATTACGGGACATCGTGTTGGTCAAAATAAATTGGAATATTAGAAAAAGGAAAATAACGAGATTAACCCCTAATCCCACATACAAAAGCAACATGGCCGAGGCACGAGATAGTTTTTCCGTAGCCAGCATCCTGTTTTTCCATGGCACAACGTCGGCCAGATCCGGATTGATGGTCACAAAGTTGGCATCCATCGATTGCATGCGCGGCAAAAGCGTACGGGCTGCCCCCAAAAATACCTGCATACGTCCCGTATCAGGGTCCCAACGCAGAGCAGAGGCCAAACCTTCCTGCTCGTAAAGATAAACCGTTTCCTTATCCCAGAACTCGCTCTTGCCCGGTAAAGCCGATGCGAGAGGACACCAACTATCGGGCGCAGAGGCCAACGCGCTCGAAGGGCACGCCAGATACCAGAGTCTGCCGCCTTCAGCAGAGTAGACGTAATGAACCTTTTCCGTGCCGCAAGCCTGAGAGGCCGCATTCCAGACCGCTTCATCTTCCGAACCAACGATGTGGGGAACAGCCCCACCGATCACTTCTTGCGGCAAATACGGCGAAAGATTGGATTTGAAGCTACCGGCTTCTCCCGCCAGATAATCGGTTATCCCGGCGCGCGGACGCGACACGCCGTCACCCGATTTGCGCTCTGCGCTGGGTTTTCCGCGTTCAAGTACTTCCTTGTCCTTGGTCGAGATAGCCAACCTAAAGGATCCCTTCTGTAAGTCCCCCCATCATGCTGTCCATGCTCATATTCATAACGGTCAGAGCGTAGATGGCAGATCCGAAGGCGATAGCGAGATAGACGCCGGTGAGAGCAAATGCGAGCCAAACGATCAAAGAGTGCTTCGTTTTTGCCGCCTGCGCCCGCATTTCGGCAATTGATTCCATGATTGTAGCAACTTGGCTAAGGTCCGACAAGCTGGCAAGTTCAAGCCTTTCCGCGCGGCTCAGAGGGTCCCGGTCCATGGCGACGCCCAAACCGATCCCTCGCTCGAGGTCCGTGTTGGTATCCTGCCAGTACTTGCGGACTTCAGGAGATGTTGTCGCTTCCCCAGCCTGCATCAGCGCCTGGTTGATAGGCACGAGGCCGCGCATCATGCGGGCGCAGGCCATCATGGAATCCGAAAAGCCGAGATCGCGCAAATAAGCGCCGATCAAAGGAATTTTGCGAACAATTCTGGCTGTCGGCCAGTCTTCCTTCCCGCGGTTGAGCCAGAACGAGATAATGGCCCAGATCATGAAGCCGCCGACGCCGAAAGCGGACCAGATGAGGATGTCCCACGTCAGGTCAAGGTTGCCCACGACGCGATTGTATTTTTCAAGCTCTTCAGGCTTTTCCGGCGCGTTGCCGTGAAACCACCCGAGGATCATGTCCTTTCCCCAGAACAAGGACTGCACGATGGAAATCAAGTCGAAAGAAAGCCATCCCATCGTCCCCATAATGGCGCGGGCGTTTTTCTTTTTCTGCGTAATGGAATGAATGGCGTGGGGAATCCCTTCAGCCAGCTTGTTCGCCCGTTCGCTTGCCGCCAAAATAGCGATGGTTCCCTTATCAAAGATGTTTAAGGCTTTCAGCGCATCGATAACGCCAAGGCCGCGCGCCAGAGCTTCACGTGCGGGAGCCAGAATATTTTGCCGCATTGGGTTCGTTTCAGCTTGAATGATCTTCCAGAAAGCGACGCCGGGCGATGTGGACATGGAGCGGAACATAATCCCGCGTAGCAAATTCACCTGCCACCAGCTTGATCTGGCAAGCAATCTTTCCAGCGGTGATCTTGAATGGGGACGAATGGACAGGACGTAGCCGCCCTTTTTCTGAACTGCCACGCGCACATCATCCTCCGAAGGAAGATAAAAGGATTCCAGAGCCTTTTTCGGCCCTGAAGTCGTGTCATAGGCAATTTCACAAACCCATTGTCTCATCTAGATATATTCCTGACCCGACAGGTCATTCTTCAAGGTAGGACATGGCGGCTTTAGGGTCCACAAGCCCGCTCCGGATCAAATCAATCAGACCGTCGCGGCGCGTGTGGACGATAACGCCGTCCTCGCGGATGATATCATTCACGTTTTTCATTAAGGCTTCGTAAATGGCGTTTCTTTGCGCCGGACCGAGGGTGATCAGGATCGCATCCAAAAGCAACGTCCGGCCGGAAATGCCTGTTCTGTTGCACAAATCGCAGCCCGCGCCGTTATGCGTGCGCACCGGCGTCTCCGGCGGAAGGCCCAAGGCATCCTGCTCATGCTGGCGCAAAGTCCCTCCCACCGTTTCGTGGTGAGCGCACCCCTGACACAACGTCCGGACCAGACGCTGGTTCATGATCGCGCGGACCTGCTGGGCCAGCGTAAAGGTGGAAGAGCGCTCGCGCTCTGCGGGCATCAAGGATCTCAGACGCTCGAAGGTCTGAAGCGCCGTGTCGGCGTGAACGGTCGAAATAACCGTGTGGCCGGATTCCGCGGCGCGCAAGGACGTTTCCACCGTATCGGCATCGCGCATCTCCCCGATGATGATGTAGTCGGGATCGTGACGCATCGCGGCGCGGATCAAATCAGCAAATTCCCCACCGTGCATGCCCGGACGAACCTGCCACTGCGTGGCGTATCGCAATTCATATTCGATAGGATCTTCAATGGTTAGAACGTGTTTTCTACGACGGTCGATTTGCTGTACGCAGGCATAGAGCGTTGTTGTTTTACCCGAACCTGTCGGACCGGAAAGCAAGATTAAACCGCCGCCGCCTTTGATTTCAGGCGAGAGCAGATTGGACAGATAATCGCCAACATCAGGGTGGCGACGGAACAATTCATCGAAACCTTTAAGCGCCGCGCGGTCGAGCAGACGTAACGTGATCTTTTCGCCGTCCTGCGCCTGCGGGCCTGCGGCGCAACGAACGTCAACCGAACGACCCTGCCAGATAAAGCCGAAGCGGCCATCTTTGGGAGTTACGCGATCCCCGAAGTTCAAACCCGCGTCGCGCTTCAAAAGCGTCGTTAAACGAGCCATAGCATCGGAGGGCAACAAATGCATCGGGATCAAATCACCGTCGATACGGTATTTGATCCAGTTGGGAGAATCTGCACTGTTATCCTGCACCAAGTGAATATCGGAAGCGCGCATCTGCAAGGCTTCTGCCAGCATGTCGCGCTGAAACTGGTTGAGCAAAAGACCGTTGTCGGTATCGGAAAGCCACTGCGCCAATGTCTTTTCGCAACGGTCGGCGGACAAATCGTGCACGGAGCGGAGCGTGTCGAGAAGCTCAGCACGGTCCCACATTTCTATTTCAACTTTGTCGACGCGGAAACCGGAACGCGTTGCAGTGGACGAAAGCGCATCGACTTGGCGTTGGTTCAATTCATTCAAAGGAGCGATTTTCAAGACACCGTCGCGCAGACCGATCAAGTGAATCGACAGCGGCAACCATGCCTGCACAGGAAGAACCGAGCGTAGCTGGTCGCCCGTGGCGCGGTCGCGAATCCCCTCTTCTTCTTCCAGTTCGGACGGACCGGTCGCGCCGGCCATATCCAAAAGCTGTTCCGTAGAGCGGGAAACCCCTTGCTCGATAAACATCGCGCGTTCGCGCTGAACCATGTCGAGATAGCGCTCACGCCCTTCGGCCGAACGGGCACGGCGGCGGTCAGACCAGCGGCGGTCTACACCGCCCGGCGGGGGTTGACTATTTCTTCTGCGGTCGGCACCACGTCTGTCCGGAAGTTGCTCATTTTGAGTTTCCGGCGGCTGGGCTCCAGAGTCTGTATCCTGCTCGCTCATCCTGAACCGATCGGGTTATTGCGTTGAAGAGCTACTCGATGTCGAACTGCTCGACGATGTGGATCCTCCACTCCCTGATTGTGTACCAAGAAGGTTAACGGAAGATAAAGATCTGTCGAACAGAAGCAGAACCTTTTGGTCCCCGTTCTGGAATTCTACGGCGTTCGGACGCATCATGATTTGCCACAGAACACCACCGATCACGGCTTGTTCTCCATCAAAGACCACGCGGCTCCCACCCGGTCCGGCAATGATGGCACGCTTGGGAGAATAAGAAGTAATGGTGTAACCATCCAAAATACCGCGAACATCGACTTGCGGCATGGTGCGTTCCGGACTGGTTTCAACAGTATCCGCGCTTTCGGACTTAGCGGATGGTTTTTTGGCCGTGGCTTTGGACTTGTTTTTGACCGCACTCTTCTTAACAACTGCGCTATCGCCATCCTCAACAATGGTTTCACCATCATCCTCGATTTCGTCGAGCGAGAGAGGTTGAATATTCCTGATAATTGCTTCAGGACCGGGTCCGCCTAACATGATGGCCTTGGTATCCTTGTTGACGGCGCGCGCCGCGCTACCACGCAAAGGCAACACGAGAATGCCGCGCGCACCAGTGTGAAGAACCTGAATATCATCGACGATATTTCCTTCGCGAACAGGGTCCCATGTCAATGTCAGCGGGCAAGCCTCCAGGGGTGCCAAGACCTCACCCGGCGCACACCCCGTTTTTTCCGCACGCACGCCGTTTTCAGAGTTCGTCATACGAACCCCCGTCAGCGTCAGCGGCACATCGCCCACGTTGACCAAGGATGCCGTTATCGAAGAGCTTTGCGTGACGCCAGAGCCGAAATCGATTTCTTCCAGAGAAGAAATCAACAATCCCTTGCCCGGTACAGCATCAGGAAACACTTCGGCTTTTTCAACAGTATCCGGATCGAACGTACCTTTAAGCTCCACCGTAGATACACTGGTCGATCCACTGTGGCGAATGATGATCGTTCCCGTTGCCGGACCTTTTTGCTGCGGCGCCCATGTGATTGCCGCCACGCAAGCAGAACCGGTCGGAAGTTCACCGCAATTGGATTCAGCAGAAAAGCCCGCTTGGGCGCCTGCGGCAACTTCTATTTCACTGACCGTAATTGTTTTCGATGTCTTGTTACGCAAGATCATCGCTTTAACCTGCGAGCTACTTTCATCAAGCGTTCCAAAATCAATCTGGTTCGGAATGGTCTCGAGATCACTGACAAGATCCTTGGCATCCGCGCCGCCGGAATCGACCGTGCCGTTCAACGTGCTGGTCAGCAACTTGGCGCGACCATCATGGCGGAGCAACATTTCAATACGATATTTGCCGGGCTGAAGCCCCTTCACCTGAATGGAAATGGCGCAAACTTCTCCCGGCGCAATCGGTGCCGCCGCACACTGATTTTCGCCAACCGTAGCGGAAATATTGGATGATGGATAAAGATTGATTGCGCCCGTCGTCACAGGCTTTGAGTCATCGTTGCGCAAAAGAACGACAATCTGAGAACTACCTCCAAGCGCCACCGTTCCAGCATCAACCTTATCCGCAACCGGTTTCAGATCGCCCGCAACCCCACCTTTGGTGCGCGCCCCCGGATCGTCGAACGCAGACTGCGCCAACGCAACAGACGAAACCGTCAGGCTGGCGACGAGGGCAAGAGCAACATATCGAAAGCGAAATAATATGGACATGCTGTGTGGCTAAAACCGGCTGGTAAAGGACATGGGCACGAGAATCGTGTGAATCATCGTATTTTTAATAGCTTAGCATGAAAACGCGGCATGGGTACAATATCTAGGCTTATACACAGATTTATCCCGATGCGGAAATCCGGCGATTCGCAGGGCTATTGCGGCGTGTAATAATCGTAGGTTTCGTACAAAGAACCGCCTCTTGTTGGCGCGGGGGCTACGGGCGTTACCGCTGGAGTAGGCACGGGAAGCGGATAGGTCGTAACAGAACTTGTCGCAGGTGATGTATCAAGAGGCGCGTTGCTCTTGGACACAATACCATTGCCCAACTGGAAACGGCTATCGGAAGACACCGTCGGCGATGGAGCCAAAGCCGAAGGGCCAGGCTTGAGAATAGGCGTTGGCGTCGCAGGCGTCGGCATCGTTGCAGGCGCACCCTGCCACGACGGTTGCTGGACAGGCGGCGTGATGGGAACAGGTTGCGCGTTGGCAACAGGCGCCGGAGAGATGCGCGGCGGAATCGGGGCAAGAGGTGTAGATGTCACGGGTGCAGGCGTCGTTGGCACCACGGGCGCGGCCGAAAGCGGTTCAGACGTCAGCGGCGCAGGAATTCCTTCGGGAATAGTTTCTTGCGCGGGAACAACAGGCTTGTTCGCATCATAAATGGAGCGTGTCGCCGGAGCATCGTAAGGCTGGCCTGGATTGAGAACGTTCTTATGCTCCACAGGCTCGCCCAACTCCTTGGGAGATTCAACCTTTACGCCCGTCCCCGGCAATTTGTGTTTTTTCGCGGCATAGTCGATATAGCGGCTGTCATTGTTGGCCGTGTACACAACCACGCGTGGGCGGAGCAGAATCACAAGTTCAAGATTTTCCGCCTCTGATGTCCGACTGTCCGGAATGATAGGTTTCATAAAGCCTATCCCACGATCGTCATAATTGTCGTTTTCGCGAACAAGACCCGCGATCAGGACGGAATCTCCGGGACGGACGCGGATTTGCGTCGAAAGCTGGCGCTCGGATGTTTGCGGAAGCTGAATCTGCGTGGAACCGCCGTCCTCGCCCTGCGTCGCAAAGGCAAAGTTCTGGATCTGGTTGACGTTGGTTAGCTCAATGGCCACATTGGCATAAACTGTTGCCTTATCCCATGAGCTTCCAATGGTCAGCGTAAAGCCGGTATCGACTGAATCTGTGCTAACCGATGTTGTCGCCTGACCTTCGTCAATAGTCGTTGCAATCTGCGAGACATAGTTTTGCGTATCTGCAACCCGAAGTTCCGCTTCAGAGCCTGAAAGCACCGTGATCTGCGGTTGCGAAATTGTCTTCACCGCGCCGAATTGCGACAAGAATCGGATCAAATCCCCCGACGTTCCGTTGAAATCCTCCGAAGCCGTAGGAATGCCGATGCTGACGGGACGCAGGAAGTCGGGATCCGTTTCGCCGTCGATGCTGATGCCGGAATTGAATTTGCCGAATTGCGCAAGCTTGAACCAGTCAACGCCCATCGTATTGCCAGAATTAAGCGCCACTTCCCAAATGTAGGTTTCAAACACGATCATGGCCGTGTTGGCGCGAAGACGCTGGAAATAGCGCGTGGCGACATCCGCCGTTCTTTGCGTGGCCGCATAGACGATCGTGCGGGTTGTAGGATCGACGATCGGATCATCCTCGTCCTCACCGATAATTGCACTCAAGCCCTCGGCGACGTCATCGAGATATTCGGACTGATCATCTGCAGAGCCGAGCGGCGGCAAGGTAACCGTGAAGGTTTGTCTGTCCTTAACCGTAATCGTGCCATCCTCGTAAGAACAGTAAAGATTAGCCAGCGAGCAAACCTGATGCACGACCTTGCCCAGATCGCCGCGCAGGTTGGCAACCGTAATACGACGGGAAAGCCCTTCTTGCGTCTCAAACGCCAAGGAAATGTCGTAATCCGCCAAAATCAATTGCAATGCGCCGGCCAAAGTCTCGCCGCGTAGCTCGAACGGCCCGACCATTTCAGACGGGAAAGCATCGTCGGACATAACTTCGGGAACAAGAACATCCTCACCCAGCGGCAGATACATAACGCTGTCGGGACGCTCGTTAATGGCGGTTTCGCGCTCGCGCGCGCTTGTGGGAGATGGAATCTTGACGTTGCGCGCGCCGGGCGTATCCGCCCAAGCACAGGCGTTCAGCGCCAGAACCGCCGAAAGCGCCAATGCCCGTAACTCCTTGCTCCACGTCTTACGCGTCATCAAAATAGTCAGCCTCTTCTCTTATAGGCTTCGATCGTTCTGGTTACCGTCTTGACCAGCCTATCCTTTTGAACGGGCTTAATCATGACGGCGCTTACGCCCCAAATCCCTGCCTGTTCAAGCAGGTCCGGATTGTTGTCACCGGTGACAAGAATAACGGGGGTATCCATGTCGAGGCCACGGATACTCCTGATAAATTCGAAACCATCCACAGGTTCCATACGCACGTCCACAATCGCGAGGGAAACCGGTTCGCGCTTGTGATGCTGCTTTTTCATGAAATCGAGCGCCTGATCGCCTTGCGACGCCTCGAGCACGTCCGCGCCCGTTTCGGCGAGGTAGCGCACGATTTGCATCCGCACGAAGTCATTGTCTTCAACGACGAGAATGGTGTTTTTATCTGGCATTGCTCCGGATGGAACCTTTTGGCAGGAACAAAAAAGGAATCACAATTCAAAACCGTAAAGGATGGATTTTAAATAAGCAATCCTTCCTTGCGGGCTTTCCACGGAAAGGATTATGATGGACAAAATTCGGGGACCGATAATCTTTTCATGTTCGAAATCCTAGCCATAGCTTGTTTTATTGTAGCACCGATTCTTTTGCTTGCTCTCTCGTTGATTGACCTCAAGCACTGGATTCTGCCCGATGAACTAAACCTTGCCCTTGGCATCACGGGCGCGCTTTTCCATTTTTCCACGGCCTACCGCTACATCGACATGCAGACCATGATTATCGGCGGCCTCGTCGGCGCAGGGCTTCTTTACGGCATCCGTTATTTTGCCAACAAGCATTACGGACGCGATGCGCTGGGGCTTGGCGATGTGAAGCTTCTGGGCGCGGCAGGGCTGTGGCTCGGAACGGACGGCGTGTTGCAGGCTATAACGCTCGGCGCGATGGCGGGACTGGTTCACGGCGTGATTTACGCCGCTTGCCTGTCATTCAAAAACAAAACGGCTTTCACGATCCGTGATTTGTCCATTCCCGCGGGGCCGGGATTCGCCGTTGGAATTTTATGTGTTGGAATTTATCTTTACCATGACTTCTTCAAGGAAATAATCAATGTCTTCTCCTCTTGAGGGATTGCGCATCCTCGACCTTTCTCGCGTTCTGGCAGGGCCGGTCTGCACGCAAATTCTCGGCGACCTTGGCGCGGAAATCCTGAAAATCGAAAAACCGTTTGACGGCGACGACACCCGCAACTGGGGCCCGCCTTATCTGAAGGACAAAGACGGCAATGATACGAACGAGAGCGCCTATTATCTATCCGCCAACCGGAACAAGAAGTCGATCACCATCGATATTTCCAAACCCGAAGGACAGAAGCTGATCCACGCGCTGGCCGCCCAATCCGATGTGCTGATCCACAACTTCAAGGTCGGGGGACTAGACAAATACGGGCTGGGCTTTACCGCCATGCACGAAAAACATCCGCATCTGATCTACACGGCTATTTCCGGTTTCGGGCAAAACGGCCCGCTGGCGAGCGAACCAGGCTACGATTTGATGGCGCAAGCCATGGGCGGGCTGATGGGGCACACGGGCGAACCGGACGGCGAACCGATGAAATCCGGCGTTGCCTTGGTTGACATTATGACGGGGCTGTATGCCGCCATCGGCACGCTTGCGGCGCTGAACGCGCGGGAAAAAACCGGGCTTGGGCAAATGGTCGATGTGGCGTTGCTGGATGTCACCCTCGCCTCTATGACCAACCTCGCGCAATATTTCCTGACCTCGGGCAAAGCGCCAAAGCGCTACGGCAATGCGCATTCCACCATCGTCCCCTATCAAGCCTTCGAAGCGGCGGACGGTCATATGGTCATCGCCGTGGGCAACGATCACCAGTTCAAAAAATTTGCTGCCGCTCTTGGCCGACCCGAGTGGGGCGACGATGCGCGCTTTGCCAGAAACTCCGTCCGCGTGGCCAACCGCGATATCATCGTTCCGCTTATACAAGATGTTTTGCTGACGAAACCCGTTGCGGTATGGGTATCGTTGTTTCAAGAGATCGACGTGCCGTCCGCGCCCGTCAATTCCATTAATCAGGTCTTCGACATTCCCCAGATTCAAGAACGCGGCATGGAAATCGAAATGGAACACCCACAAAGCGACAAGCCGATCAAGCTGGTCGGCAGTCCGTTCCATCTCTCGGAAACGCCCGTTTCCTACCGCTTGCCGCCGCCCGTGATGGGCCAGCATACGGATGCGGCTCTCTCCTCTCTGCTCGGCCTGGCGCCCGAGGATCTGGCACGCTTAAGGGCGGACAATATTATATAATGCCTTGCCAGAGGCAGGGTCTGGCTGTAATCATCCCGTTTTATGAAAGCCTTTCAAAAAACCGGCCGCGCCGATTTCCCGCACGATCACCTGCTGGGGATTGGCGAACTTTCCGCGCAAGACGTCACAAACATTCTCGATCTGGCCGATTATTACGCCGATCATCTGGATGACCGCAGCTACACGCAAGATATTCTCAAGGGCGCGGTGATCCTCACGCTGTTCTTTGAACATTCGACGCGCACGGCAACCTCCTTTGAAATCGCCGCCAAACGTCTGGGTGCAGAGATCGTCAACTGGAACCCCGAAACAAGCTCGCTCAAAAAAGGCGAAAGTTTCGCGGATACGATCCTCACACTCGATGCGATGAAACCGGACGCGATCATCATCCGCCACAGCGAATACAACGCACCCGGCTATGTGGCCAAGCGCGTAAGTTGCCCCGTGATCAATGCCGGCGATTCATGGCGCGAACATCCGACGCAAGCGCTTCTCGATGCGCTGACCATGCGCCGCCATTTCAAAAAACTCGAAGGTCTGACCGTTTCGATCGTCGGCGATATCGCGCATTCCCGCGTAGCTTCTTCCAACATGATCCTGCTGACCAAGATGGGCGCGAATGTGCGCGTGATCGCGCCTGCGCTTTTGATGCCGGAAAAACTCCCCGCCGACGGCGTGCAGAAATTCGAGTCCATGAAAGACGGTTTAACCGGCGCGGATGTCGTCATGACCATCCGCCCGCAAAAAGAGCGCATGGCGAAAGTCGAAATAGAGGATGAAACCTATTACCGCGATTACGGCATGACGCACGAACAGCTGGCCCATGCCAAGAACACGGCCATCTTGCTCGATCCCGGCCCCTATTTGCGCAATGTGCAGATTTCCGATGCGCTGGCCGATGACAAAACGCGGTTCTTGTATGCCGAGCAAGTTCATAACGGCGTCGCGACACGCATGGCCGTGCTCGATCTTCTGCTCAAAGGAAAATTTTAATCATGGTCTATGCGATTGCAATCCTCGGCGGTTATTTGCTTGGCTCCATTCCCTTCGGATTGGTGCTGACCCGTCTTGCGGGCTATGGCGATATCCGCAACATCGGTTCCGGCAACATCGGCGCGACCAATGTTTTGCGCACGGGCAATAAACCGCTGGCGCTTGCCACATTGCTTTTGGATTCCGGCAAAGGGGCGATTGCCGTCGCCATCGCGCTTTATTTTGCGGATTTCAACATTGCCCTGATTACAGGCTTTGCGGCGCTAGTCGGTCATTTGTTTCCCGTATGGTTGAAATTCAAAGGTGGTAAAGGTGTTGCCACGACGCTTGGAACGCTTCTTGCCCTTCAACCCGTCATTGGCGCGGCCGTGTGCGGTGCATGGCTTTTGACGGCAGTGACCACGCGCTATTCCTCGCTTTCGGCCATTGTCGCAATCGCCAGCGCGCCGCCGATTGCGCATTTCTTGTATCACGATGCGAACCTTACCGGCTTTTGCGGCTTCGTGGCGCTTCTTGTCATCATGAAACACCGCGCCAATATTGAACGGCTGATCCGAAAAGAAGAGCCGAAGATCGGGCAGAAAAAGTGACCCTGTTTGCACGCCACGCCCCCAAAGTAGCTTTGGATGAAAAAGAAAAAATCGCGTGGCTGCGCCTGATCCGCACCGAAAATGTCGGCCCCATCACCTTCTACCAATTGCTCGATAATTTCGGCTCTGCGCAAAAAGCCATCGAAGCCCTGCCCTCTCTTTCGCGCAGCGGCGGACGCCTGAAAAACCTGACCGTGTTCGACGAAGGCGCGGCGATTGCGGAAATGACTGCGCTGGAATCCATCGGCGGCAAGATGATTTTCGCCGCCGAAAAATCCTATCCGCTTTCGCTGGCCGCCATCGACGACGCGCCGCCCGTGCTGTCCGTGCTTGGCAATGAGAAACTGTTGAATCTTCCTACCATCGGCATGGTCGGCGCCCGCAACGCCTCGCTCAACGGGCGCAAATTCGCCGAAAAGCTGGCAAGAGATTTAGGCGATGGCGGGCAGATGGTCGCCAGCGGCCTTGCCCGCGGCATCGACGCGTCTGCGCACGCGGGCGCCCTTCCCTTCGGCACCATCGCGGCCGTCGCGGGCGGCGCGGATATTATTTACCCGCCGGAAAACGCGGCATTGTACAACCAGATTAAATTCGAAGGCTGCATCGTCGCGGAGAGCCCGCTCGGCATGGAACCGCTCGCCCGCCACTTTCCCAAGCGCAACCGCATTATCTCCGGCCTCTCCAACGGCGTTGTCGTCGTAGAGGCGACGATCAAGTCAGGCTCGCTCATCACTGCGCGCATGGCCGCCGAACAAGGACGGGATGTCTATGCTATTCCCGGCCATCCGTTCGATCCGCGCGCGGCAGGGCCGAACAGATTGATCCGCGACGGCGCAACATTGGTCCAGAATGCCGACGATATTCTGGAAGCCATCCGCACCTTTTCGGGCGCGCATCAGGTGCTGGAGGAATCCTCCCAGCCGCCGTGGGAACCTGAGGATTTGTCGGCGCAGGACGCCGAATCCATTCGTGATATTATTTTACAGAATATATCGCCCACACCCGTTACAGTTGACGAACTGGTCCGAAACTGTCATTTGACTATCCCGGCCGTGCAGATGGTTCTGCTCGAACTGGAGCTTGCAGGAAGAATCCAAAGGCTCCCCGCAAATAGAATAGTGCTTTTAAATTAAGGACTTAAATCTTTTGAGCGCAGACAACCTCGTCATCGTCGAATCCCCGGCCAAAGCCAAGACCATTAATAAGTATCTTGGTCCGGAATATTATGTGTTGGCCTCTTACGGCCATGTCCGCGATCTCGTGAGCAAGGACGGATCAGTTCTGCCCGATGAAGATTTCGCCATGAAATGGGAACTGGGCGACCGTGCCGACAAAAACGTGCGCGACATCAAAAAGGCCGTCAAGGAATCCAAAAACGTCTTTCTCGCAACCGACCCCGATAGAGAGGGTGAAGCCATTTCATGGCACATCAAGGAAATTTTGGAAGACGGGGCGCTACTCAAGGACAAAAACCTTCAGCGCGTGACGTTCAACGAGATTACCAAGAAAGCCGTTCAGGAAGCTTTCGCCCATGCGCGCGGGCTGGATCAGGATCTAATCGATGCGTATCTGGCGCGCCGCGCGCTCGATTATCTCGTCGGGTTCAATCTCTCCCCCATTCTCTGGCGCAAATTGCCGGGATCGAAATCTGCAGGACGCGTGCAATCGGTCGCTCTGCGCCTGATTTGCGAACGCGAAGCCGAGATCGAAAAATTCGTTTCTCAGGAATACTGGTCGCTTGAAGCTTTGCTCCATAGCGCCGACGGCGCGCCCTTTACAGCACGTTTGACGCATTTGGCCGGAAACAAGCTCGACAAGCTGGACATTTCCAACGCGGAAATGGCCGAAGCCGCCGCGAAGCGCATCAAAACTAAAAATCTTTCGATTCAAAAAGTCGAAAAGAAACAGGTTCGCCGCCACCCGTATGCACCGTTCATCACATCGTCGCTACAAATGGAAGCATCCCGCCGCCTTGGCATGTCGGCTTCGCAAACGATGCGCACTGCGCAACAGCTCTATGAAGCCGGTTTCATTACTTATATGAGAACGGACGGAACCACTCTTTCGGAAGATGCTGTCGCACAGGCGCGCGCGCTCATTAAGAAAGACTACGGCGATAAATATCTGCCCGATGCGCCGCGCCTATACAAATCCAAGGCGAAGAACGCGCAAGAAGCGCACGAAGCCATCCGCCCGACCGATCTTTCCGTTCTGCCCGGACGTAGCGGCGGACCGGACGACGAATGGCAGCGTCGTCTATATGATCTTATCTGGAAACGCACGATGGCATCGCAGATGGAATCCGCTGTGCTCGATCAAGTCGCCGCCGATATTTCAGATGGCACCGATG
>QFQB01000011.1 GCA_003241475.1 Micavibrio aeruginosavorus | reverse complement strand
GTCGTATCTTTCGCGCTTGCCTTTGCCTATCGCAAATTCGCAGTCTTACCGCAATCCGCGCCGCTGAGAAAGCGGGCGCCGTCTTTTATCGCACTGCTTGCCTTGTGCGTTCTTTCCTTTTACGGCTTGAAACATGATTATGCGGAAATCAGCCAGAATCGTTACGTTAATGAGATTGCCCGCAACGGCGTTTACGAGCTTTTCAGCGCCTATCGCAACAACGAGCTGGATTACAACCATTTTTACCTGACCCGCCCCAAAGAAGAAGTGGCCGACTTCTTGCGCGAAAAGACAGGCGCGGGCGCGGGCACCGCTTCTCCTCTGGAACATTTTGTTCAAAACCCGAAGACGAAAAAGCGCTACAACCTGATGTTCGTCACCGTTGAAAGCCTGTCGGCGGAGCTCCTGACGATGTTCGGCGAAGAGCGCGGCCTTACGCCCAATCTGGACAAACTCGTTGACCAATCGATGTTTTTCACCAATTTATACGCAACAGGCCGCCGCACCGTGTATGGCCTGTCGGCTCTTACTCTTGCAATGCCGCCAATCCCTGGGAATTCAATCGTCCGCCGTCCAGACAACGGAAATCTTTCGAGTATCGGTCATGTTCTGCGAATTCAGGGATACGATACGAAATTCATATATGGCGGCTACGGGTATTTCGACAACATGAACACGTTCTTTGCCGCGAACGGATACACGATCGTAGACCGCAACAACATGGCAAAGAATGAAGTCCATTTTGCCAACGTCTGGGGCGTCGCGGACGACGATCTGTTCCGCAAAGCCATGAAAGAAGCCGATGCTTCCTACGCAACAGGAAAACCCTTTTTCAATATGGTGATGACAACATCCAATCACCGTCCCTACACATATCCAGAAGGGAAAATTGATCTTCCTTCAGGTAGCGGACGCAAGGGCGGCGTGAAATATACTGATTACGCGCTTGGCTATTTGATAGACGAAGCAAAAAAACATCCATGGTTTAAAGATACGATTTTCGTTATTGTCGCCGATCACACGCACGGCACATCTGGCAAAAGCGATCTTGATCCGGACAAATATCACATTCCCATGTGGATTTATGCGCCGGGAATCATAAAACCTTCCAAGGTCGATACCTTCGCCAGCCAAATTGATGTCGTTCCAACCGTGCTCGGCGTTATGGGGATCAGCTACGACAGCCGTTTTTTCGGCAAGGACATCCGCAATGAAAAACCGGGACGGGCCTTTATCTCGAACTATCAAAAGCTCGGCTACATGACGAAAGACGGCGTGGTGATTTTACAACCCGTCAACGAGGCCCTTTTCTTGAAGAAAAATGAAATCGGTGAATGGGTGCAACAAGATAATGTTCCCGATCAAATGCTGAACGAAGCCATCGGTTACTATCAAGGCGCGTCTGAATGGCGCAATTGGAGTCGCGCAGAATAATTTCAGGAGGCTTTTTTATCCTCGTCATGTGTTTCAGGGTGGATGACGGTTTTCCGCATCTCCGGCGATAACCACGCCGCCCCGCCCGCCACCAGCAATGTTCCCACACCGCCTGCGACAACAGCAGGAACGACGCCGATCAGCTTGGCCAGCGCGCCGGATTCGAACGCTCCGATTTCATTGGACGATATGATGAACATGGAATTAACCGAAGACACGCGTCCGCGCATGTGATCAGGCGTCAAAAGCTGCATCAACGTCTGGCGGATCACCATGCTGACGCTGTCGAACATGCCCGACAACGCAAGAAACGCGACGGATAGAACGAAATGCGTGCTCAAACCAAAACCAATCATTGACACACCGAATCCTACAACGACCCACAAAAGGCGTGTCACCGGAATAGTTTTCATCGGACGCACCGCCAGATAAAGCGCCATGACAACAGCCCCCATCGCCGGTGCGCCGCGCAGGATGCCGAGCCCTTCAGAGCCGACATTCAGAATGTCGGTAGCGAAGGCTGGAAGCAAAGCGATAGCGCCACCAAACAAAACAGCCAACATATCAAGCGACATAGCACCTAAAAGCACGGGTGTTCTCATGATAAAATTCCATCCCTCCTTTATGCTTTTAACGGCTGGTTCGCGCATCTGCGAGGGCGCGACATAGGGTGCGGGCTTGATGCCAAACATCATGAAGAAGGCCGCTGTCATTAAAAACATAGGCATGGTCCATGCGGCGATTGGACCATAGCCACCGAAAATGACGCCCGCGATAGCAGGTGCAACAATCATCGCGCCTTGAAAACCCGTACTCATCCACGCCGAGGCGGAAGAAATATCCTTACGCGGGACGATCTGCGCCAGAAGCGAGAATGAGGACGGCATGATGAAAGACCGCGCAAAGCCGGAAATAAAGATCGCGGCATAAGCCAGCGGCAAGAAGTGATGCGTCGCCAGCGGTACCAAACCGCTACCGATCAGGAACAGGAACAGCGTGTTGAGCATCAAACCAAGCAAGCAGTACAAATAGACGCGCTGCGGTCGGGAATGATCGACCACATACCCTGCGAACAGCGCGCAACCGATGGCAGGAACGGCCTCCATCAGCCCTGCAAGACCGAGCAAAAACGGATCGCGGGTCAGCGTATAGATCTGCCAGCCGATGATGACGCCCTGCGCCTGCAAAGCGGACAGCGCGAACATGCGCGTGAACAAGAGCAACCTGAATTCGCGAATGCGCAGGACAGAAAAAGAGAGCTTGGAATCAGCCATGGATAAAACTTTCAAAGGAAGCATCAAAAAGCAGGCGCGAAAACTACGCAGCAACCCTTGGATTTATACGGGAACCGAAGAAAAAAACAAATCGCGATGATAATATTTTAACGGTCGGGCGCAGGCACAGCCGGGATATCCTCTGGTGCCGGGCCGAAATCGTTGGAGCCGCCGCCTCTGGGATCTGCGGCGGGTGCCTGCTCCGCCTTCTGATATGGCTCGATGGGCGGAGGAAGACTATTTTGTGTTTCATATGTATATAGAAACATCCCCACGAGCACAGCACATACTATAAGGCCGAAAACCAGCAAATAGAGCTTTGTATTGTTCATGCGAACCCCTGCAGCATGATATTTTATCTGTTTGTGAACCGCCGACAACGCACAAAAGCATTATAGGGTTCCATTATATCCTTAGTTATCCCTATGTTAAAGACGCTCCTTTGACTAGCCCATCGTACAATCAATCATTATCAGATATAAAAAAATCATTTTATATTAATAAGTTAGATGAAAAACTGCCTTTCCAAAACTATTTTTCTTCGCACTTAAGATTGGCTTAAGTTTGGTCACGCAAGGTCTGTTCAAATTCTGGAGGATTTTGTGATAACCATCGTCGTTCCCATCTTCAACGAAGAAGAAAATATCGCACCGCTCATTGACGAAATTATAGCGGTCTCGAAAATCATACCAATCAGCGAAATTTTATATGTGGATGACGGTAGCGACGATGAAAGTCTTGCAATTTTACAGCGGCTAAAAGAACAACATAATACGCTTCGGGTCATATCGCACAGAAAATGTTGTGGGCAATCTGCAGCCCTCTGGACAGGCATCAAAGCCGCCGGCAATGATCTGATTGTAACATTAGACGGCGACGGTCAAAATGATCCGGCGGATATCGCGTTGCTTTATCAAACCTATCTGGACCATAAAACGAGCTGGCCTAGAATCATGATTGCGGGACAGCGAAAAAAACGCAATGATTCTTGGGCAAAGCGGATATCCTCCCGTCTGGCAAACCATATCCGCTCGAGGATTTTGAAAGACAACACCCGCGATACAGGTTGCTCGCTTAAGCTCTTTCGCCGCAAAGACTATCTTTGCCTTCCCTATTTCGACCATATGCACAGGTTCCTCCCAGCGCTTATGAAGCGCGACAATGTTCGCGTCGTTCATACAGATGTTTCCCATCGCCCCAGAACGCATGGAAAATCCAAGTATGGTACGTTCGATAGGCTGGCTGTGGGCGTCGGCGATCTATGGGGTGTGTGGTGGTTGCTACAACGCCCTTTTGATTATCCTGAAACTTTTGAAGATTTAAGCGAGAAAACATGACCCTGCACAATCATATTTCCCTGTCCGCAGAAACAATCTGGATCATCATAGGATTTATCGGGCAAAGCCTCTTCTTTATGCGCTTTTTTGTGCAGTGGCTGGCTTCTGAGCGTGCGGGGCGTAGCGTCATTCCGAATACATTTTGGTATTTCAGTTTAGCGGGCGGCGTGACGCTTTTTGCTTATGCGCTCTGGCGGCAAGATCCAGTTTTCATTCTAGGACAGAGCACAGGCCTTCTTATTTACGCCCGCAATTTGCATTTCATTCGAAAACAAACAGAACCCCTAGCGGATTCTAGGTAATGACAAAAATTAACTCCCCTACCTTTTGGGTTGCAGGCATTCTACTTGCTCTTTATCTGACGGCGATAGGCTTCCGCCCCCTGCTCCCCATAGACGAAACACGCTATATGACCGTTGCATGGGAAATGCATTTACAAAATGGCTGGCTTGCGCCGCTAACCCTGAATTTTGAACCCTATCACCACAAGCCCCCCGTTCTTTTCTGGCTCATAAACTTGTTCTGGGCGATTTTTGGTATCAATCGTTGGGCCGGGTTAATTCCAATAACCATTATGTCGTTTTTGGTCGTCATGCTGACCGAACGTTTGGGCAAGAAAATATTGCCGGAAAATTCTTATGATTCCGGCCGCCTTACCTTTCTGATTTGTGGAAGTATTCCATTCCTAATCTACAGCACTTTGGTGATGTTCGACCTAAGCTTAACAGCGTTCGTGCTGGCAACCTTTCTTTTTCTGATCAACTACGCACATCAACGCAAACTGATTTATATTATAGGTATGGGACTCTGCATGGGCCTTGCCGTTCTAACCAAAGGGCCGGTTGCCTATCTATATATTCTGTTTCCTGTTTTACTTGGCCCCATTTGGATAAAAGATTTCAAAAATCCGACAAGCTGGTATGCCGGTTTTCTTCTTTCATTTTTGATTTCTGTGCTGTGCGCCGCTGTCTGGATTGTTCCTGTCTTGTTTCAATCCGACAATAATTTTGCCTTCTGGTTGTTGTGGGAACAAACAGCAGGACGCGTGACCGGAAGTTTCGGCGATGCACATGTTCGCCCCTTCTTTTTCTACCTTCCCATCGCCGTGGTACTATTCACGCCATGGATTTTCTTTCGCGACTTCTGGCAACAATTCACATCTGCAGACAAAGATAATTCAGCTTATCGCTTCGTTGCATGCTGGACTTTGCCTGTCTTTTTATCTTTTTGTTTCATAAGCGGCAAACAGCCCCACTATCTTCTGCCTTTATTACCTGGTGTGATAATTTTCATCGCGGAAAGATTAAAAAACGTTCCAGTCAATAAGACCCGAAATATTGTATTGTTCTCGATCATCATCCTCATTTCAGGACAGTCGCTCGCAACAAAAACTGTTTTTAAAAATTATAACCTGCAACCCATCGCTGATTATGTTCGCCTTCACAGTGATCGACCATGGGCATGGGTTAGAAACTATCACGGCGAGCTCGGATTTCTAGCGAAGCTAGAACAGCCTGTAGAAGATAGAAGCCGTGAAGACATTCAAGCATGGTTTAATAAAAACCCGAATGGAATGGCTTTAATCCGTTACAACGAGGAAAGCGAGATAACAAAATATCACAAGCTGGCATCCTATCCGTATCGCGGTAAAAACCTTGGGATTTTCGAAAAGCGACACTCTCCAAAATAGCGGTCCGTAGCGCTGGATATAAAAGCTTATTTATCAGAACCAAATGGCGGACAGGGCGGGATTCGAACCCGCGATACGGGATTAGCGTATACACACTTTCCAGGCGTGCGCCTTCAACCACTCGGCCACCTGTCCATCGCAAATTTCAGTCTTTAGGGGCGGGGAACCCCCAAGAACGCCGGACCATAGCCAAAAAGGGGGGCGAGCACAAGCCTTTGATGGCGTCTGCTCGCTACAAGGGCGACACCCCTCTTAAACAGGCTTTTCCAAGGGCTTTGAAGCTGTTAGAATCAGGGAATCAAGGTGGGCAAGCCGCATCACCTACTTTCAATGGTCAGAAGGAATACAGGAAAAACCATGAGCAGCGGGGCCAAACTCTGGTGTTTTTTGCTCTTGATTCCGTTTTTTGCGGCATTGGCGCACGATATTTACGGCAGCTACATGAACACGCCGGAAAAGCAAACACGGCTTGAAGCCTTCCAGATTGACCCGACCGGATACCAGAACAGCGACCTCGGCTATCTTTTTACGACCTACGTGCCTACTTTTTATGAAAATGTGCGTGACCTTGTCGGTGCCGACCGCTGGATCAAATGGGTCGATCCCGTCTTGAAGCAATATACCTTTGTCGTCGCCCTTGTGCCTGCCGTGCTTTTCTACATCTGGCTCCTGATTTCACGCATCTTCGATATCTGGCCTTTTTCAGGGCAGGCGCGGCGCGTCAAATCTGCCGCCAAGGATATGTCCGCCCGCCGCAACGAAGGCGCGCAGTTCAAATACAAGCGCCGCTAAATCTTTTCCGATATTTCGCGCACCAACGAATCAAGCAATTCCAGTTGCTCCGGTGCGGAAAGCCTATGATCGCCACTCTCGACGATATGAAGCCTTTTGTCCGCCGCCGTCAGCTTCTCCATGATGCTCTGCGCCCACGCGACAGGAACATCTGTATCATCCGTTCCTTGCATCAACCGGACTGCGCAATCCAGTTTTATCGGCGATTCCAAAAGGATATGCGCCTCGCCCTCATCCAGAAATTGCTGCGTCATATAATGAACGCCCGTGCCGAACACATCGGGCAGTAAAAAACGCCCCTCGCGCGCCATCTGCTCGCGTTCCGATTCCCCCATGCGGCGATGGATATCGCGCGTAAAATCCGGCGCGGCGGCGATGCCGATAAATCCGCGCACCACCTTAGAGCGCGCCAGCGCCGCCAGCAGCCCGATCCATCCCCCCATCGAAGATCCGATCACGATGCACGGCCCTTTGACAAGCGCATCGAGAATCGCCAGCGTATCTTCCAGCCAAAGCCCTATATTTCCCTCCTCGAACACGCCTTGCGATTGTCCGTGACCGCGATAATCGAAGCGGATCATGGGCTGATCGCGGCGGGCGCAACGCTCTGCCATAAAAACAGCCTTGGTGCCGTTCATGTCCGACAAAAATCCGGGAAGAAAAACCACAGTCGGGCCGCTCCGCCCGCTTTGCGCATCATAGGCCAGTGATGGCGCGCCGGCGCGCTCTAAAAAGGTTACGGACATTTGGCAGACCCCGCTTTTTTCTTTTTGTCTCGACTATCGCGTCTATGCTACTCCTTAGGCGCGAACAAGCTGTAACAGATTTAAGCACAATGTTTCAAAAAGATAAAAACATGCATACGAAAGCGGACGCCAAAGGACTGGGCAATGCCGCAAGCACGCGAAAGCCGCCCGTGGTCATGCAGATCATTCCCGCGCTTGGCGCTGGCGGCGCGGAACAAGGTTGCATCGACGTGGCGGCGGAACTGGTTAAGTCCGGCGCGAAGTCCATCGTCGTCAGCCATGGCGGTCACCGCATTCCCGAAATTCTGCGCGGCGGATCGACCCACATCAATCTGCCGGTGCATTCGAAAAATCCGTTCGTGCTCTGGCGCAATGTCGGACGGCTACGCAAGCTCATCCGCGAGCATGATGTCGATATCGTTCATGCACGATCGCGCGCGCCGGCATGGTCGGCATGGAAGGCGGTCGAGAACACCAAAGCCAGATTCATGACCACGTGCCACGCGCCCTTCAATATTTCGGGATCAGCCAAAAAATTCTACAACTCCTCCATCGCGCGCGGCGAGCGCGTGATCGCCATCTCGAACTACGTGCGCGAATATCTTTTGAAGAATTACGAGATCGAAGACCGCAACATCCGCGTCATCCATCGCGGCGTCGCCGTTGAAAAATTCCATCCGGGCGCGGTGGCTCCTACGCATCTGATTAAGCTTTCCAATGAATGGCGTTTGCCTGACGGTTGCACCATCGTCATGATGCCGGGACGTCTGACGCGCTGGAAAGGGCATCTGGTTCTGATCGACGCAATGGCGAAACTCAAGCGTGACGATGTCTTCTGCGTGATGATCGGCGACGATCAGGGGCGGTCGGAGTACCGCGCCGAAGTGGAAGCCGCCATCAAGGAAAAGGGGTTGGAAGGCCGCGCCCGCATCGTTGGACACTGCAGCGACATGCCTGCCGCCTATATGCTAGCCAATGTCGTCGTCAGCGCTTCGACCGATCCTGAAGGTTTCGGGCGCATACCGATCGAAGCGCAAGCCATGGGGCGTCCGATCGTTGCCACCAACCACGGCGGCGCGATGGAAACCATTATCGCAGGCGAAACCGGCTGGCTGGTCGAACCCGGCAACGCGGACGCCCTCGCCGCCGCCATCGAAGAAGCCTTGACGCTTGATCCGGAACGCCGCTCCATCATGGCCACCCATGCCATGATGCATATCGCCGACAATTTCACACGCTCGCGCATGGTTGACGAGACGATGGATGTCTATGCCGAGCTTTTACGCGAGAAATTCACCGGCGTGCGCGTCGATCCGCCGCAACTCGCTCCGCCCGTTATTATTGTCGAAGAAGAACCATTGAAGGCGGCAGCGGAATAAATGAACACGCCCAAGCCGCGCAATATTCTTGTCATCAAGCTCGGCGCGCTCGGCGATTTCATTCAGGCCCTCGGCCCTATGCGGGCCATCCGCAAGCATCATCCGCACGACCGCCTTGTCCTGCTGACCACTGCGCCTTTCGAATCTCTGGCGGAACAAAGCGGATATTTTGACGACATTCTTCTCGACCGCCGCCCAAAATGGCACGATCTTAGCGGCTGGATAAGATTGCGCCGCCAGTTTAATTTCTGGAACTTCGCGCGCGTCTATGACCTGCAAAACAACGACCGCACCGCACTCTATCTGAAATTATTCTCGCCAAAGCCCGAATGGGTGGGAGCAGCCAAAGGCGCTTCTCACCGCAACGCTTCACCCGACCGCAACAAGGGACTGGCTTTTTACGGTCATGTGCAAACGCTTGGGATCGGCGGCGTGGACAATGTGAATATCGACATGCTGGACTGGATGAGCGGAAAGGCCGTGATAGAAGGTTTGAAAAAACCTTATGTATTGATCGTGCCGGGATCAGCAGCGAACCGCCCCGAAAAGCGCTGGCCCGCAAACTATTACGGTGCACTGTCCAACTCGTTGTTACAACACGGCTATCAGCCCGTACTACTGGGAGGGCCAAGTGAAGCTGACGTTATCGCGACGATTTTGAAAGAGGCTCCGGACTCATTCGATCTTTCGGGAAAGACATCGCTCGAAGATTTGGCATCGCTGGCACGAGGAGCCAAAGGTGCGATCGGCAACGATACAGGCCCCATGCACATTATCGGCCCCACCGGATGCAAGACGATTGTCCTGTTTTCAGGAGCAAGCATGCCGCACCGCCATTCACCGCTTGGTAGCAATATCGTGACACTACAAGAAAACGATCTGAAAGATTTGCTACCCGAAAAAGTTCTGGCCGCGTTTCTCGATCAATAGGCAATTTCGCCGTTATATATATGGGATAAGCATTCCAGCAATTTTGGAACAGCATGGTCCTTAATTGAGTAATAAATGGTCTGCGCTTCACGGCGTGTATCGACAATGCCGTCACGGCGAAGACGCGCAAGATGTTGCGAGAGCGCGGACTGGCTCAAACCCACAAACTGTTCAAGCTCGCCGACATTCTTCTCCCCTTTGCACAAAATGCAAACAATCATCAGCCTTTTCTCGTTGGCAAGCGCCTTCAGCAGAGCTGATGCTTTTTCCGTTGTGGATTCCAGTTTTGTAAATTCCATTTTAAATTGCTCGTTCTGGGCATACACCCGTATCAACAACCATAAGTATGTATTTTGAAATTATACGCTTAGTTTTATATTTGCAAATTCTAAGGAATATCCTCTTTTTTTGTATAAGAAATTTATAATATAGGTTGCAAACTATAAAAATTAATGACCTATTTTGGACAATTAATCAATCATCTTACTGTCACGAAAATAATGTTTTTATTGACAGGAAGTTCCGTCACCTTGTTGCCACGCCCTTGGCGGGCAAGACAGCCAATAGTTTCTGGGCAAGACTGTCTGGCAAAATGGAAACCAGCCATGCGACAAACATGGTGGGAAACGGAAAGGCAATTCGGCCACGGTCCTTTTGCAATCCATTAGCGATAATGCATGCGGCCTGTTGCGCCTCCATCAAAAATGGCATGGGAAAATCATTCAGATCCGTCATGCGCGATTTTACGAACCCCGGACAGACGACATTGATTTTTACGCCGCTATCGCGAACAGCGGCCCGCAAAGCCTCTCCATAAAATCGGACGGCGCCTTTGGACGCGCTATAGGCAGGTGCCCCCGGAAAACCTCGATAAGCCGCCAGCGAAGCGATCAGAGCAATTTGTCCGCGTCCGCGCGCCATCATGCGTGGTAATACAGGACCCAGCGTATTGAGAACTCCGTACAAATTCACATCGAAAATCGCGCGCGCCTGATCGATGGACTCGCCGTTCATTACGCCCCCAGTCCCGCCTGATATGCCCGCGTTGGCAATAACCAAATCAAGCTCATGCTCTTCATCTATTTCAGTAACCCAATCTTCCATCATGCTACGCTCAGTGACGGAAAGAACGGCTACATCGACACTGGCGCCTTTGCCAATACAAGCAGTTGCAACAGCCTCCAGACGCTCTTCATTACGTCCTGAAATCGCCAAAAAAACGCCCGGCGCGGCGTAATGAAGCGCGAGCGCTTCGCCAATCCCGCTACTTGCACCGGAAATGAGGATGGAACGAGGCCCATTTTCTGACTGATTCATAAAGTCACCCTAAACATCGACGGGGTAAAAGACAAATGCACTCTTTGCACTTGCGGCACAGGCCGTTAAGATAAAGCTGGTTTTAAAAGAAAGTTTTCTGTTTATGGATACACATCTTCAACGCCGCGGCCTTATGTACGTTCTCTCCTCGCCATCAGGCGCGGGCAAGACAACCATCACGCGCGCGCTTTTGAAAAACAATCTCAATCTGGAAATATCCATTTCCGCAACCACGCGCCAGCGCCGTCCCGGCGAAGTGGACGGACAGGATTATTATTTCATGGATATTCCTTCGTTCAATGCCATGGTCGAGAACGGCGAGATGCTGGAACACGCCAAGGTTTTCAACAACTACTACGGTACGCCAAGACAACCTGTGGAAGAGGCTCTCGCCCGCGGGCACGATGTAATTTTCGATATCGACTGGCAAGGCACGCAACAGTTGCGCGAAATCGCGCGCGAAGATCTGGTCACCGTTTTCATCCTACCCCCGAATGCCAAGGAACTGGAGCGCCGCCTGCGCGCGCGCGCGCAAGACCCCGAAGAAACCATCCGTCACCGCATGGACAAAGCCTCGGACGAAATGACGCATTATTCGGAGTATGATTACGTTCTCATCAACAACAACGTCGATCTAGCTATTTTGCAGGCGCAAGCCATTCTTGATTCCGAACGGCTGAAACGCACGCGTCTGGTTGGCCTTTCGGATTTTGTCCGCGGCTTGAAAGACGGTCTCTAAGAAGCAATCGCCTTGGCGAGCTTTATAAAATCTTCCACGCTCAATTCTTCCGCCCGCGCTTCGGGACGAAGACCGCAGGATTCGATGTGCGGCAGATATTCTTTCAAACTCCCGCGGATCATTTTGCGGCGCTGTCCGAAAGCGGCCGCAGTCAGCTTTTCGATTGTCTGAAAGGCCGGACGGTCTTTTTCAGGCTTTTTGGGAACCAGCCGAACGATCGATGATGTAACCTTGGGCGGCGGCGTAAAGGCAGCGGCCGGAACATCGAACATCAACTTCGTGTCGCACACGAACTGTGAAAGTATCGAAAGTCTGCCGTAGGTTTTTGATCCAGCCTTGCCAACAATCCGTTGCGCTACTTCTTTTTGAAACATCAAAACCAGCTCGCTGTAGCGGTCCGGATGGTTGTAGATATCCTCCAGCCATCCGGTCAGAAGCGGCGTGGCGATATTATAGGGAAGATTGGCGATGACGGCGTAAGGCTCGCTCCCGCCATGCTCAGCCGCCAGTACAGGAAGATTCGCATGAAGCGCGTCTTGCTGCACGATCTCCAGCCGCCCGCCTGCAGCATTTTTCAGGCTTTGAAGAGCGGCAATCGCGCGCGGATCATATTCGATCGCGATCAATTTTTTGGGTCCGGCGCTTAAAATGGCGCGGGTCAGCCCGCCGGGGCCAGGACCGATTTCAAACACCGTAACGCCATCGAGCTCTCCGGCGGCGCGGGCGATTTTCCCCGTGAGGTTCAGATCAAGCAGAAAATTCTGGCCCAAAGATTTTTCCTCGCGCAACCCGTGATCGCGGATGATCTCGCGTAGCGGCGGCAACGCGGAAATAGGATCATGCACCTCAGACACGACGGTCGATGAAGGCAGCGGATTTTAAATCGAGCAACGTTCTTTGCTGCACGCGGTCCAAACGCTCGTAGCCGATGGAATTGGTAAGCTCATCGCGTGGTGGAATGGATTCCTCGCTAAAGGTCCGCTTCTTTTGAAGCGCCAGAATATAAAGGCCCGTCTGCGTGCGAACGGGATCGGAAACATCTCCCGGCTCCAACGTGACCAAAACCTTGTCCAGATCATCGCCCAACTGACCCGTCTGGATCCAGCCAAGCGTTCCGCCCTTATCTGCTCCGGCGGCTTTGGAAAACTGGGCGGCCACCGCGCCGAAAGGCGCTTTTTTCGCCTGCAATTCCTTGGCCATGCGGCCCGCGAAGGCAATCGTCTCCGCATTGCGCTTGGCGTTGTCGAGCGGTAGATAAATCTGGCTTACCAGATATTCCGTTTGCCCGATTTTGCTTTTCAAGCGCTCCATGCGCACATTCACATCCGTATCGCTGACATCGACCTGACGGCGTAGCACGTCTTTGATGACTTTGTTCCACGCGAGCGTGGATTTGATCTGGGAAATCAAGGTGCCTTTGGGCACGCCGCTTTTTTCAAGAATGGCGACGAATTGTTCGGGCGTGAAATGATTCTGGTCGGCGATGGTTTTAAGTCCGTCCTCAACTTCCTCTTCCGAAACTTCCAGCTTGTGGCGATGGGCTTCTTGCAACTTGAGCTGTTCTTCGATCAATCCTTCGACAACCTGCGGCAGAATTTTAGAGCGTATCTCGGGCGAATCCGGCAAGCCCGAGGAAACGATCACCAGCTTGATGCGGTCCTGAACATCCGTCATCGAAATCGCATCATCGTTGACCACGGCGGCGATCCCCGCCGTTTGCGCGGCTTGGGCCGGAGCCGCCAGCGCCAGCAGGATCGCGAAAACCGGAAATATCTTTTTCATCGCACGCATCATCATCAATTCCTTATAAAATCCTTGCGGCAGGATTATGCCCTTTTCTTGTCGCCGAAACGGCCGCCGGGACGATAGCGCGCCAGATAGGAGGGCAGCACGGCTTCAGGTCCTGTCGGCACGATCCCCAGCGCCTCGAATCCCGCCGCGCCTACCGGCACGATATTGTCGGTTTTCAGGCTTTCCACCTGATCGGCAGTCAATAGCGGCGACGGCAGTAATCCCATTAGGCCGCCCTGTATTTTTGCAATGCCCCACGGTAGCGGAAAAAGACAGCGTTTCCGGCCCGTTTCTTTAAAAATAAGCCCGTAGATTTCCTTGAAGGTCAAAACCTCCGGTCCGCCAAGCGAGAAGGTCTTGCCCGCCGTCGATCCGTCATGAAGAGCCGCGACAACAGCCAGCGCGATATCACCGACATAGACGGGTTGGAATTTCGTCGCGCCGCCGCCGATCAGCGGCAGGGCCGGCAACAGCAAAGACAAGCGTGCAAACATATTGAAGAAATTATCCTCGGCGCCGAACACGACGCTGGGACGCAAAACGGTCACGGACGGAAAGTTTTCCGCCGCTGCCATTTCGCCGTTGAGTTTTGATTTTCCGTATTTTGAATGAGATTCATCGCAGCCGCCCGCTGAAATATGAATGAAACGTCCGACCTTTTCCGCCGTGCAGGCTTTGGCGATGGCCCGGGGGAACTCGGTGTGGACGCGGGTAAAACTGCTTTTGCCTTTTTCGTAAAGAGCGCCGACGCAATTGACCACAACCTCGCACCCTTTCACGCTGGCGCGGATCGAGGATTCGTCATTGTAATTGCAGGTGAAAGGGACGATCTGCCCGACATTCCCGCAGGTCCGCAGGAAATAAGCGCTTTCAGGCACACGCGTGGCGACCTTGATGGTGTAGCCTTCTTTGGCCAGCGCCCGAACGATCTGCCGGCCTATAAAGCCTGTTCCGCCGAACACGCAAGCCATCTTGTAAGAATCCGTTCTCATGATACCGTCTCTATAGTAGCTTTTGTACGGGATTTTCGGCCCGTAATTTCTAAACATGATTTTTAGCCTGTTTTCTGGCACAATAAAACAATGACTTGTTTTTCCATACAAAAATCTTTGATTCTCGTACTTTTTCTGGCCGTTCTGGTGCCTGTTTGCGCGATGGCGCAAGCGCCCGAACCGCCGCCCGAAGAGATCGCCAAACTCAAGGCCGCCGATCAGGCCGCCGCCGACGCCAAAGAAGGCAAAGTCGATGCGCCGATCGTGATCGAGCTTTACACCTCGTCCGACTGCACGGCGTGCGTGTTCGCGGACCGGATCATTTACGACGCCATGAAGGACAAGAATGTGATCGCCCTGTCCTGCCACATTAAGGATGTTAGCAACATCGGTTCCGCCGGCTTGCGGGCCGGGATGCACGATGAAGGAAAATCGACCAGCGAAGTCAGGCTGAAAAACGACATTGAAGAGGCAACGACCGCGCAGCAGCAGGCCTATGGCGAAGAGAAGGTTCAAGAAGACAATAAGATCGATGCGCCGATGGACCCGTGCATCTTCCGCCAATGGACTTTTTCCCCCGGGCGCGTCAACAACGACGTTACCGTGGGCCTTCCCACCTTTTATTTCAACGGCGACGGCCGCATCAATCCGTCATGGATGGATTATTTCTCCACCATGCTACGTACCTATCACTACGCCAGCAAAAACAAGATGCTCGAAGTGATGGTGCGCTGGAAAGACAAGGACACAATTTCCATTCATCTGCCGCAAAAGAAATCCAACAAGAAAAAGCCCGACCCGGTCAACGGTAGCGTTTGGCTGATCCGCTACAAGGACATGATGGTCGAGCATATGGACAAAGGCATGAACAAGGGCCGCGTTCTGCGCTTTAGCAATATCGTCGAAGACATCAAGCATATCGGCAAATGGCACGGCGCGATGCGCACCATCGATGTTGATGTCGCGGTCCCGCAAGGCGGCAAAGAGCGCGGCGGATATGTCGTCATCGTCGCGCCGCGTTTGGGCGAGCCTTACATGGCTGCCGGAAAATTGGTCGATTATCCGGTCGCGGCGGATCTGGAAGCCACGCGCGCGAAGATAGAACGAGCAAAAGAATCCGCAGAGAAAAAACCATCTGCGGTCATCGCCAACCCGCCGCCCGTAGGACCGGACACGGTGCCGTCCGCGACAACGCCGATGGAGCCTGTTCCGCCGTCCGTATCGCCGGAACGCGCGCGGTAAAGAATCCGCCGGAAATTACTCTGCCTTGGTTATGAAGCTGTCCATGACGCGCTTCGTGCCGCCGCCTTTTTCAAAGGCAATATCGAGCTTGTGCCCGTCCATGTGAACAATGGTGCCGCGTCCGAATTTATCGTGAAACACTTTGTCGCCGCGCATATAACCGCTAATGCTCGCGCCCGTGTCGGGTTTGGATTCGATGCGGCGGGCGCTTCCTTCGATAAAACTGGTTTTGCGCGCAGCAAAGGATTCCCCGAAACCCGATGAATCCCAATGCTGCGAGCGGCCCGTGTTGCCGTAAAGCCCCTGCTCCGCTTCCATTTCGATATGCTCTTGCGGCAGCTCATCGACGAAGCGCGACGGGATCGCGTTCATCCAGCTACCGTACATGCGGCGGTTTCCGGCATAGCTGATATAAGCTCGTTCGCGCGCGCGGGTGATGCCGACATAGGCCAGACGCCGTTCTTCTTCCAATCCCTTCAATCCGTTTTCATCCATAGAGCGCTGCGAGGGGAACAAGCCTTCCTCCCATCCCGGCAGGAACACGCATTTGAATTCGAGTCCCTTGGCGCCGTGCAAAGTCATGATCGTGACTTGTTCCGCGTTCGCATTGTTGTTCTGCGCTTCCATCACCAGCGAGACATGCTCTAAAAACACGGGAAGCGTATCGAATTCTTCCATGCCCGAAACAAGCTCTTTCAGGTTTTCCAAACGACCCGGACTTTCGGGCGATTTGTCCGCCTGCCACATCGCCGTATAGCCGCTTTCGTCCAGAATGATCCCGGCAAGCTTCGCATGATGGATGGTCCCGTCCTGCGCCATGCCGCGCCAGCGTTCGAAATCATCGACCAGCTTCATGATCGTGCCCTTGACCTTGGGCTTAAGCTCATCGGTCTGCGTCAGATCCCGCAAAGCATCGTAGAGCGAGATATTCCTGCTCCGCGCATGGGTATAAAGCGTCTGCACCGTGGCATCGCCGATCGCGCGTTTGGGCGTGTTGATGATGCGCTCGAGCGCCAGATCGTCGTCCTTCTGATTAACCACACGCAAATAGGCCAGCGCATCGCGGATTTCCATGCGCTCGTAAAAACGGGGGCCGCCGATCACGCGGTAGGGCAATCCCAATTGTATAAAGCGCTCTTCGAATTCGCGCGTCTGGAATCCGGCGCGTACCAGCACCGCAATATCCTCCAGCCCATATTTTTTGTTCTGCAGGGATTCGATTTCCTCGCCGACCCAGCGCGCCTCGGCCTCGCCGTCCCACAGGCCGCGCACGCGGACCTTTTCGCCCTCGCCTTCGGACGTGAAAAGTTCCTTGCCCAAACGGCCCTCGTTGTTGACGATCACGGCATTGGCGGCGGCGAGAATATGCCCCGTCGAGCGGTAGTTTTCCTCAAGGCGGATGACAACCGCGCCCGGAAAATCTTTTTCGAATTTCAAAATATTTTCGACCTGCGCGCCGCGCCAGCCGTAAATCGACTGGTCGTCGTCGCCCACGCAACAGATATTGCCGGAACCTTTGGCCAAAAGGCGTAGCCACAAATATTGCGCGACGTTGGTATCCTGATACTCATCGACCAGAACATATTTGAACCGGCGGTGATAATCGGCGAGGACTTCCGCATTGGCCGGATTTTTGAAGATCTGGATCATATGTAGCAACAGATCGCCGAAGTCGCAGGCATTGAGCGTTTTGAGCCGCGCCTGATACTGATGATAGATCGGCAATAATTTGTGGTTTGCGATGTCGGAAGCCTCATGCGAGGGCACATCGGCGGGCGCCCAGCCCTTGTCCTTAAAGCCGGATATTTTATCGGCCAGCAATTTGGCAGGCCATTTCTTGGTGTCGATATTCTCCGCTTCCATCAATTGCTTGATAAGACGCACCTGATCATCCTGATCCAGAATGGTAAAGCTGGATTGCAACCCGACAAGATCGGCATGACGGCGCAACATGCGCGCGGCCAGCGCATGGAACGTGCCGAGCCACCAGCCTTCCACCGGCGCGCCGTTCATCAGGGCGGCGACGCGGTGCTTCATTTCCTGCGCCGCCTTGTTGGTGAAGGTCACCGCCAGAATCTGACCCGGAAAGGCTTTGTTGTTGCGCAAAAGATACGCAAGGCGCGTGGTCAGAACGCGCGTTTTTCCCGTGCCTGCGCCTGCCAGAACCAATACCGGCCCTTCCGTCGTTTCCACCGCCTGCTTTTGCGCAGGATTAAGGGAGCTTAGATAATCCGCCTGAGGGGAAAGAGGAGCATGTTGCATGCTCATAGAGATAGCCGCTTGGGCCTGTCGCGGCAAGGATTTTCAGGCTTTTTTCTTCTTCAGATGCGCCGCGAAGGCCTTGAGCGTTTCGGCGCTGATATGATGCTCCACGCCTTCGGCGTCCAACTCCGCCGTTCGCGCGGACACGCCGACCGATTTCAGGAAATTCACCACGATTTCATGGCGTTCCTTGCAGGCCTGCGCCAGCTTCAATCCCTTATCGGTCAGAAAGAGCGAGCGGTATTTTTCATTCACCACGAAGCCTTCCTTGTTCAGGCGGGCAATCGTCTTGTTGACGGTGGCATGGGTGATGCCGAAAGCGGAGGCCAGATCGACCACCCGCGCCTCGCCTTTTTCCTCGATCAGGTCGGCGATCATCTCCACATAATCCTCGGCCGTTTCGGATTGGTGCGCGGCGCGGACCTGTTCGAAGGCTTTGGAACGGATTTCCTTGCGGAGATTGTCTGATTTAATGGGCGGCATGGCTTCATCTTCGCTGTTTTTGGAGGCCATTGTCAATGAAGGCTTCGATTTGTAGCCTTGGCTAAGATTTTTGTTGCCAAGGCTACACTTTAGAGTATAGACTAAAAAAATCATGAGCCCCGACGCCCTGAAGCTTTACATGTCTCAAGGATGGCGCAGCCGCCAAGGCGACGCCTCCCTTTCCGATGTCCACGCCTCCATCCCCGTCAAAAAGGGCTGGGGAATTTTCCGCAAATTCATGGCGTTCTTCGGGCCGGGCTATCTGGTGGCTGTGGGCTATATGGACCCCGGCAACTGGGCGACCAGCCTCGCCGGAGGCTCGCAATTCGGCTACACGCTTCTGGCGGTAGCCCTGATTTCCAACCTCATGGCGATTTTGCTGCAGTCTTTGTGCGCGCGCCTCGGCATCGGATCGGGCCGCGATCTTGCGCAAGCCTGCCGCGATTCTTCTTCCAAGCCCGTCTCTTTTGTTTTGTGGATTCTGGCCGAGCTTGCCATTTGCGCGACCGATCTGGCCGAAGTCATCGGCACCGCCATCGGGCTTTATCTGCTCTTCAACATTCCTATGGAAATCGGCGTCATCATCACGGCGCTCGATGTGTTTTTGGTTTTGGCGTTCCAGCGTCTGGGCTTTCGCTGGGTCGAGGCTTTCGTTATCACGCTGCTCATTGTGATTTTCGCCTGTTTCGGCGTGCAGGTGTTTTTGGCCGATCCCGATCTGGGCGCGATCGCCGCGGGCTTCATCCCTTCGCCGCAGATCGTGGCCAACCCCGCCATGCTTTACATCGCGCTCGGCATTATCGGCGCGACCGTGATGCCGCACAATCTCTACCTTCATTCCGCCGTGGTGCAGACCCGCGCTGTCGGCACGAACGCGGAAGATAAGCGCGAAGCGATCAAATTCGCCACAATAGATTCCACCATCGCCCTCATGCTGGCATTGTTCATCAATGCTTCCATCCTGATTTTGGCCGCCGCCGCGTTCCATGCGCATGGAAATACCGAAGTCTTCGAACTGGAGCATGCGCATACCTTGCTTGCGCCCGCGCTGGGAACCGCCATTGCTGCGCCTTTGTTTGCCATTGCGCTTTTATGCTGCGGTCTGAATTCAACGGTGACGGCGACGCTGGCGGGGCAGGTCGTGATGGAAGGATTCATCAACATCCGCCTCAAGCCATGGGTGCGCCGCCTGATCACGCGGGCCATCGCCATCGTGCCTGCGATTATCGTGACCATGATCTACGGCGGAGAGGGAACGGCCAAACTACTGATTGCCTCTCAAGTTGTCTTAAGCCTGCAATTGCCGTTCGCCGTGGTTCCGCTTGTTCTTTACACAGCCAACAAAAAGAAAATGGGAAATCTCGTTGCACCAAAATGGGTATCCATTCTTGCCGCTTTAATCGCCGTGATCCTGATTTGCCTGAATGTGAAAATGCTCTGGGACTTGGCATCCAGCGCGCTTTAATACACGCAAGGCGTGATCGCAAAGCCGTCCTGCAACTGTTGATTCATGCAGTCTTTGTGGCGCTGGTCGCGTTCTATTTTATCGTATTTTTTATTAATGTCGTCTGCACTTTCAGAATAACCACTGTCACAGCCGTTTTGCGCGCAATACGCCATCATGCCGACAACCAGCGCCCCGAAAATCACCATGCCCTTCGTTACGGGATCCATTTCGCCAGAATAAGAAGAAGCCGCCCTCTGGCTGACGGGTTTCGGCGGCGGATAAGTCGGCATGCCCGTAATTCCGGTCAACGCTCCATTGACGTCGCGGCGCGCCGCCATAACGGGCGGATTTTTCCAGTCTCCCTGATGGGCATACATATACAGCGGCACGTCGGTCCCGCAGTTTTTCTTGCGTAGCAGATATTGCTGATCCGCAACATAATACAGTTTTTGCCAATCGTACCAGCTGCGGGCAAAAGGCCTTTGAGACGTCACATGCACATCGAATTGCGGATCGCAGGAAGGTTTTACGGACATCGCAAAATCGGAAAAAGGGTTGCCCGGTTCGGCGCGCCCGTTTTCCTTGATTTGCATGCGAAGATGCTTGTAGCCGCCGCTGTTACCGGTCTGACAGGCGGTAAAAGAAAACATCACGGCCAATAGAACAGAAGTGTGAGCAAGTTGTTTGAAATCCATAAATTCTCCCGCATTGATATCCTAGTGATAGCATCGCATTCAACAGAGTCAACGCATAACGGCATGCAAAAATTCTAATAAAAGGGCGGCTGTTTTTTCACGGCAAATGAATATTGAATCCGCTTTTAATCCGTTCCGACGGAAATATGCGCTTCATCGGCGGCAAGCGGCTCGAATTTCGTCTTGAAAAGTTCTATGGCGTTTTCGTCAATGACAAGTTGCCCTTCGGGTAGCTCTTCGGTGCGTTTTAAAACACGGGCTTTCATGACATCGGGATCGGCGTGAATATAATAAAGAACGCACTCTGCCCCCATCAAATCCGCCCAGCTGCGGTATTCATCCCTGTCGGCTCTCGTCCAAAAGCCGAAATCGAGAATGACATCCTGCCCGCGGCTTAGGCGCTCGGCCGCCTGTTGCTTTATGTCGTCGGCGACAATCTCATAGTATTCGGCGAATTTTCCGGCGGGCGGATTTTCTCCGAATCGATCGCGCATCCATTCATCATGGGAATAGCGCACGGCGCGTTTTTCGAGCTCCAGCTTTTTGGCAAACGTGGTTTTTCCGGCGCCGACAAAGCCGTGCATTAAATAAAGGATGGCCATAAGGGAAAATAACGTTATTGCTTCTTCGTGGCAAGCGAGCGTTCATGCGGCGTCGGCGCGGCGGCGACCTGATTGCGGCCGTTGTGCTTGGCGGTGTAGAGCGCAGCATCGGCGCGTTCGATTAAATCTTCCACGCTTTCATTCGCGTAATATTGCGCCACGCCCACAGACATGGTGATGCGGCCCAAAAGCTCGCCGTTGGACCGGTTGATGACTTCTTTGTTGGCCAGCGCTTTGCGCAGGGATTCGGCGACGACGATGCCGTGGTCCAGATTTGTTTCCGGCAGGACGATGACGAATTCCTCGCCGCCATAGCGCGCGGCAATGTCTTTTCCTTTGATGCCGTCCGTCAGCGTACGGGCGACAAGGCGCAAAACCTGATCGCCGACCTGATGGCCGTAATTGTCGTTGAAGCTCTTGAAATGGTCGATATCGAGCATGAGCAACGTATAGATTTTTCCGCTGGCGCTGCTTTCCTTGGAAAGGCGCGCGATCTGCTCGTCGAACGATTTGCGGTTGGAAAGGCTGGTCAAGCCATCCGTCATAGCTTCGCGGCGGACGCGTTCAAGATCGCGGCGAAGCTCTTCCATCGCGACCGCAGAACGGTCCAGCTGGGCTTCGAGCTTTTTGTTGTGCTCCATCATTTTGTTGGTGTCGGCAACAACACTCTTCATCACCGCTTCCATTTCCTGCGGCGTCTTAACGGAGGCTATTTTCTTGGTGACGCCGCTCAGCGTATCGCTGTATTCCGATGTGGCTTCCTTGACGTTGGTCATCAGGCCGGAAACATCGTGCAATGTTGCGTGAATTTGGTCCGAAGCGCGGGTGTAGGCTTCCTGCTGTTTGCGTTCGGACAAAAATTGGTCGTGCAGACCATGACAGTCCATCGTGGTGAGCTTGCCCTTGCTCTTGATCAGCGCGTCGATCTGTTTTTTCAGCTCGGCGTGCGAATTGGAATAATAGGTGTACCAGACCTCGAAATTGGTAGGGTCGGGCGTGATGCCGTCCTTTTGCATGCGCGCGATCGCATCGCCGGCGACGTTTTTGGCGAGATCGATATCGTGATCATATTGCATGCATTCGGCCTTGGTTGGTGGGTGGGCGGTAGAAAGTGATTGTTAAATAAGGTTTTTCTTATGAAAGCGAACTCTTCCTATCTTACGGCCAGACCCCTTAAATCACGGTTAACTGGTTATGAAAATATACACAGATCCAATTAAATCCATTTGCTGGACGGGTCGAACCGTTCGTGCGGGGCGTTGGACAGGGCTTGCGCAACATCCGCCACGGAATCCACCACTTGAAACATGCCGAAATCCTCTTCGCGCATGAATTTCTGGTCGGCGATGTAGCGAATGGCCTCGACCATCTTGGTCCAGTATCCGTTTACATTGACCATAACAACGGGCTTGTCATGCAGGCCCAACTGTTTCCAGGTCAAAATTTCGAAAAACTCGTCCAGCGTGCCAAGCCCCCCCGCCAGAATGACAAATGCGTCGGCACGGTCCACCATCATTTGCTTTCTGACATGCATCGTATCGACGATATGCAGCTCCGTAAGGTCCGTATGCTCGATTTCGCGGGCTTGAATGTGTTTGGGAATGATCCCGACAACCTTAGAGCCTGCGCTCAGCGCGGAATCGGCGACAAGCCCCATCAGGCCCACGCGGCCGCCGCCGTACACCAAATCCCACTTGTTTGCAGCGAGCATCTTGCCCAATTCCACCGCAGCATCTTTATAGGATTGATCAACGCGGGAGGAAGAGCCGCAATACACACAAACCGACTGGATTTTCGTCATACTATTCTTCTTTTTCTTGCTATAAGTTGCGTACAATTCTCACTGTATCATCAAGGAGATAGGATTTGCCAGCCCCTTCATGCGTCATACAGATGACCACAGACATAACACTTTGCAACGCCGCGCAAAACGTATAGTTTTTTCGGGCAATTAGGAAACTTACAAGGATTACACAGGACATGAGCGGAACATCCCTTCTCGACACCATCAAAAAGACCGTGCTGGTCGCGCCGCACCCAGCGGGGATTCCCTTTATCGGCGGCGGCGTGGTCGCGGCACTGATCTTTTTCACCTTTTCGAGCTTTCTGGCTTTTGTCGCCATCGTTTTCACCGTTTTTTGCCTGTATTTCTTCCGCGATCCTGCCCGCGTTGTCCCGCAAAAATCTTCGCTCGTGCTGTCGGGCGCAGACGGTCTGGTCAGCGCCGTCGTCGGCGATGTTTCCCTGCCGCCGGAAATGGCGGGCGGCGATGAGACGCGCTATACCCGCATCAGCACGTTTTTGTCCGTGCTTGACGTGCATGTGCAACGTGCGCCTGTTTCGGGAAAGATCATCCGCAAGATCTATTCGCCGGGAAAATTCTTCAACGCCGATCTCGACAAAGCCAGCGAAGACAACGAGCGTTGCTCGCTTTTGATCGAAACGCCCTCGGGCCAAAAAATCTGCGTTGTGCAGATTGCCGGTCTGATCGCCCGCCGCATCATCAATGACGCCCGCGAAGACGAAAGCATCAATGCCGGCCACCGTTTCGGCATGATCCGTTTCGGCAGCCGCGTCGATATCTACATTCCCGAAGGCATCTCGCCGCTTGTCTGCGTCGGCCAGCGCGCCATCGGCGGCGAAACGGTTTTCGCAGACCTCGACGGCGATGAAGCGCCGCGCGACGGAGTTCTTATCTAATGGCTGTCAGCGAGATCAAGCCGCGCGAAAACCCGACTCCCTCGCCAAGCGGCAAGAGCGGCGTCGTCGGCCTGAACAAGCTGATCCCGAATCTCATGACTTTGAGCGCAATGGCGGCAGGATTGGCCGCCATCCAGTTTGCGTGGGATGACCTTTGGGAAAAAGCATTGCTCGCCATTGTTGTCGCCGCCATCCTTGATGCGCTTGATGGAGCCACGGCACGCTTGTTAAAAGCGACATCGGATTTTGGCGCGCAATTGGACTCGCTTTCCGACTTTCTCGCTTTTGGCGTTGCGCCCGCCATCATCCTTTACTCATGGATTTTGGAAGAATCCGGCAAGGTCGGCTGGATCGCCATGATCGTGTTTGCGGCAGCGAGCGCCCTGCGCCTTGCGCGATTCAACTCGACGCAAAAAAAACTGCCCGACTGGAAAAAGAAATTTTTCTCCGGCATTCCGGCGCCAGCAGGAGCAGGCCTTGCGCTTCTTCCCATCATGATCTCGTTGCAGTTCCCCGACCGCTTTTTTGAAGAATATCGTTTTGCCTCGCCGGTTGTCGGCCTCTGGACCATTTTAATCGCAGGCATGATGGTCAGCCGCATCCCGACCTTCTCCACCAAGATGATCCATGTTCCCGCCAAGCTCGGCATGCCGACGCTGGCATTTGCGGCCCTGCTCATCGCTGCGCTTTTTCACGCGCCATGGCAAACTTTGTCTATCGCGGCGCTCTTCTATATTGCCGCCATACCCTTCGCGGTTCGCAAATTCCGCCTCCTGCAAAAGGAATATAACGACGATGAAGATCTCGCCGATCTTGCCATCGGCGCCATCTCTCTTGAAGACCTTGCAGAAACCCCGGACACATCGGAGTAGCCTATGCTCGATCCCTATCTCAAGCCGCACCTCACGGCGCTTATGGACCGAATGGCGCTCAAAACGTCGCAAAGCGGCTTGAGCGCGAATAACCTGACGGGATTGTCCTTGCTGTTCGGGCTCAGCGGCTGTTTTCTGACAGGCATGATGATCTACCCGCTCGGCCTCGTACTCCTTGCGTGTGGCTGGTTCTTCGAAGGTCTGGCGGGCGCCGTCGCCCGCGCAACGCAAATCACGGATCGCGGAATTTACGCTTCGCAAATCTCGCATGTGATTTTATCGGCTTCTTTTCCGTTTTTCTTCATGCTCTCGGCGCCGACCCAAACCATGGGCGCGGCGATTTTGCTCTTCACCTATGTTCTGATGATCGCCTCTCGCTACGCCTATCTATATTTCACGCAAAAAACAGGCCTTGCCCGCACAGGAAAATTCGAATTGGTAGAGCGCACAGAGATAATGCTCTTTACGGTTCTAAGCTGCATCTTTCCCGGATATTTCGCAGCATTCGCCATCGTGTTCGCGCTGCTCTGCCTCGCCAGCGCCATTATGCGCATGGCAAAAACATTTAAAATTCTAGGATTGCAGACTTAAACGCTAAGCGCCGCCGGAATAGGAAAAGCTCATACCGGGGGCTACGGCAGGACGCGCTGCGAACTTCGGCTCCTCCGGTTTCGGGCCTTGCTGCTCGGCATCGGGAACGCCGTCGCTGTTGCGGTCGCCAAGGCTGAAGATGCTCGAGAAGGCCGTGACAGCCTCGCCGACCGTCTGGTTCATCTGGCGCATAGCGAATGCTGCATCATTCTCATTGGGATCGATATGCACCTTGTCGAATTGGTGCGTGGTGCTCATAGCGCTGTACGCTTTGTCGGTCAGCTCCTGACCGCCCGGCTGCGATTCTTGCTGTTTGGGTCCGCCCAGACCGGCAGCAGCCGTCATTCCGTTCAGGCCGCTATTGTTGTTGAATGTATTTCTGTGCGCCGTCGAAAGCTGCGCATTATTCGCAACATCGGCTTCCGGACCCTGCGGCTGAATCGTCAGCATGGGCTGAATGCCCATCTGTGCCTGATTTTCGCGGAAATCGAGAGAGGTGCTCATGTCTGCGTCCCTCTCCATGCACTCAGCTGCTTTTCTTCTTCAGCCTGCTTCAAAAAGTCTTGCGCGCGGAATTTCGGTCCGCTGCTCATATCCATCCCCGGCGCCATTTGCTGCGCTTTATATTGGGCGCCGTAGTGTATTTCACGGGCGGGACGAACGCTTTCCAGCGCGGCCTCGTTGGCGATTTTAAGCGAGGCGACCTGCTGCTGCGCCAATTGAACGCTTTGCATTTTTCTGCCGACGCCTTCGGTGCTCATGTTCGAAAGTGTTTTCGGCGTGGGATCGTAAAGTCCTGCGGAATCCTGTTTGGCGAGCGAAGACGAAGCGATGCTCGCGCGCGTGGAAATGCCAAGACCGGAATAGTCCGCAGTTGCGGAAGGAAAGTTCGGCTTTTTCGGATCGCCGCCGTATTCGGCTTGCGCGGCTTCGCTACGGTAAAGTCCCGGCGCGCGCGACGCTGTTCTAATGTGATCATCAATATGCTGCGGCTTGCCGCCCGTCGGGGAGCCATGCGCTTGCTTGCCGTCTTCAAGACGCGTGCCGAGAAATTCGCCGATCTCGGTAATCGCTTTGACGCCGGCGGCTTCCAATGCAATATCACCGTAAACCTTGCCGTTTGCTGATCCTTGCGCCGCGCCGCGCACTTCGGTGGCGTCTGCTTCCGCTTTGGCTTGCGTCGTTGTGATTTCGATCGTGTGGGCTTTTGCCTGACGCTCGATCTCGTCCATCTGCGCAAGCGACATATTTCCCGTCGCCTGCGGTACGAAACCCGTGTTGATCTTTACATCGTCGACAGCCACTTTGAATTTTTCCCTGGTTTATAAGGACGACCCCTCGCCCCATCAAACTCTAACGAAAAACAATAAAGTCTTTCTTACTATCAAGAATACTCCAAACGGGGATCCGATTACAAATTTGGGCGGATACGGATTTTTGAATGGTTTCAATCCGTTAAGGTTTCTTTAACCAACCCGCAAACGGCGGTAGGACAGCGCCTCGGCGACATGGGCCTGTGTAATCTCGTCCGCGCCCGCCAGATCGGCAATGGTCAAGGCGACTTTTAGAAGACGGTGATAAGCCCTTGCGGAAAGCTTCAGCCTTTCAGCCGCCTGCACGAACATGGTTTTAGCCGCCCCGCCCAGCGGCGCCATAGCCTCGATCATATCCGCATCCGCATGCGCGTTGACAAGGATGCCCGCCTCGCGGAAACGCTCTTCCTGACGCAGGCGCGCCTCAAGAACGCGTCTTGCAACGACGCTCGATCTTTCCGCTTCGCCTTTTTCGGACAAATCCGTGAGGCTCACAGCCCCGACCTCGACCTGAATATCGATCCGGTCCAGCAAGGGGCCGGATAATTTCGCTTGATAGTCGCCGCCGCATCGCGGGGCTTTCGTGCATTCCATTTCCGGATCGCCCAAATATCCGCAGCGGCACGGGTTCATCGCGGCAATCAACTGAAAGCGTGCAGGATACGTAATGTGGGCGTTGGCGCGGGCGACGACGGCTTGTCCTGTTTCCAAAGGCTGGCGCAAAGCCTCCAGCGTGCCGCGCGCAAACTCGGGCAGCTCGTCCAGAAACAACACGCCGCGATGCGCGAGAGAGATTTCGCCGGGCTTGACCTTGTGCCCGCCGCCGACCAGCGCAGGCAAGGACGCCGAATGATGCGGATCACGAAACGGACGCGTTTTGACAAGACCCCCTTCTTCGAGCGTCCCCGCCAGAGAATGGATCATGGAAACTTCAAGCGCTTCGCGCGCCGACAATGGCGGCAGTATGCCGGGCAGGCACGACGCCAGCATGGATTTTCCCGCGCCCGGCGGGCCGATCAGCAAAAGATTATGCCCGCCCGCGGCGGCGACCTCGAGCGCGCGTTTTGCGCTTTCCTGTCCTTTGACTTGGCTCAGATCCGGCACGCGGCGGGCGCTGTCTTTGCCCTCTTGCAATCGCGCTTCGGGACGGACAAGCATCTGCGTGCCTTTGATATGGTTGATGAGTTGCAGCAGATTTGCCGCCGCCAGAATTTCAAGCTCGCCCGCCCATGCGGCTTCGCCGCCGCACGCCTCGGGGCAGATCAGGGAATTGTCGTTCGATCCCGCATGAATGGCGGCGGGCAGAACGCCCGCAACGGAACGGATGCCGGCATCCAATGACAACTCGCCCAGAACCACATATTTTTCCATTTCTTCTTTGGGCAATATTTCCATCGCCGTCAAAAGCCCGAGCGCGATGGGCAGATCGTAATGCGATCCTTCCTTGGCCACATCGGCAGGCGCAAGATTGACGGTGAGGCGCTTGGCCGGAAGCGCAATGCCCAGCGCGTGAAGCGCAGCCCGCACGCGCTCCTTGCTTTCGGCCACCGCTTTGTCGGGCAATCCCACAATCGTAAAAGCAGGCAGGCCGTTGCTGATCTGCACCTGCACGTCGATGCTCTGCACATCGACGCCTTGAAACGCTATGGTGTTGATGCGGGCGACCATACAACCATTTATTGCATGAATGCCAACCATTGAAAAGCCTTAACCCTTTGTTCACGTTTCCTTAAAGCTCTGTTTACCCAATGGGCGTACAACGAAAAGAGATACTGGTTTCATCAACGCAGGGATTCCTCGCCCATGTCCGCCGTTACAAAAGAAGATGTCGCAAGACTTCATGCCTATCTGGTCGTGCCTGTCGCGGTCGGCGATGCGCTACAATCGCAAGCGCCGCTGGACGGCGAAACGCAATACGGCCTGCACGTGGCTTTGTCGGAAATAGATCCGGATTCCGCTCTGCTGGCCATCGCGCTCTCGGCCTATCGCATCGCGCAGGATTTCACGGGCGATATTCCCGTGGCCTCAGCCTTGAAGATGGAAGCCGACAAGATTATTCAGGACTACGCGCCCGACTGGCTGGCGCATTATCATTCGCATCCCGTTCAGGGCGATGATCTGTATGAGCTTCTTTCCCATGTGCCCGAAGATCTGGAGTGCATGGCCGACCTTCTGGAATCCGTTCAGGCTTCCATTCGTGATGAAGAGCATCCCGCACACACATTATGTTCGGTTCTGGCTATTCAGGCCCGCGCGCACATGGAAATAGCGGATTATGTTCTGACGCAGCTCGACAACGAAGCCATCGAGCAGATGGAAGAATTCGACGAGGAGTGCGGTCTGAAACCGCAGGTTCTGTTTGCGCCGGAGACGGCAGGATCGAACATTATCCTCTTCCCCGCGCACAAACGCCGCTAGGCCTTATTCCGACACCATCGGCCCGATCTTTTTCCCGCCCAGAAGATGGACGTGGAAATGCGGCACTTCCTGCCCGCCGTTCAGGCCCGTATTGGCGATGGTCCGAAAACCGCTTTCATCTATGCCCAGATCCTGCGCAACCTTGGAGACTGCGCGGTAAAACCCTGTAATAGCGTCCGCACCGGCATTGGCGCCGAAATCGACGATGGAAACATATTTTCCCTTGGGGATCACCAGAACATGGACGGGCGCCTTACCTGCGATATCGTAAAACGCCAGCGCGAACTCGTCTTCATAGACCTTTTTGGACGGAATGTCGCCGCGTAGTATTTTGGCAAATACATTGTTGTCGTCATACGGCATGCGTATTATCTCCTTCTCTTTACAGGGGTGGGCCAGTTATACTAGAAAAGCGCATGATCATCTACCCCGCAATAGACCTCAAAGACGGCAAATGCGTTCGCCTGCACAAAGGCGATATGAACGCCGCAACGATTTACAATGACGATCCCGCTTCGCAGGCGGTGGAATGGGCGCGCGCCGGTTTTGCATGGCTGCATGTGGTGGACCTGAACGGCGCCGTCGACGGCAAGCCTGTGAACGTAGAAGCCGTCCGCGCCATCATCGAAGCGGCGGATTTGCCTGTCCAGCTCGGCGGAGGCATCCGTTCTTTAAAACAAATCGGCGACTGGCTGGATGAGGGCGTAAGCCGCGTCATCCTTGGCACCGTCGCTGTAAAAAATCCTTCGCTGGTGCGCGAAGCCTGTGCGCATTTCCCCGGCCAAATCGTGGTCGGGATCGATGCGCGCGCAAGCCGCGTGGCTGTCGAAGGATGGGTTGAAGAATCCGATATGGAAGTCAACGATCTCGCTACCATGTTCGAAGATGCCGGCGTCTCCGCCATCATCTATACCGACATTGACCGCGACGGCACAGGGCAGGGACTGAACATGGCTTCCACTATCGCGCTGGCGCAATCGACGGCCATTCCGGTCATCGCATCGGGCGGCGTGGCAAGCCTCGCCGATGTGCGCGCCGTGCGCTCTGCCGAACAATACGGCGTCACGGGAATGATTATCGGAACCGCGCTTTATGACGGCGCGATCAGCCCCGCCATGGCGCTGCGGGAAGCCTTGTAATGCTCAAAGTCCGCGTTATTCCCTGTCTTGATGTCGATAAAGGCCGCGTTGTCAAAGGGATCAGCTTTGGCGATTTCGTCGATGCGGGCGATCCGGTCGAACAGGCCATGCGCTACAACGATATGGGCGCGGACGAGCTTACCTTCCTTGATATCACGGCCAGCCACGAAGGGCGCGACACCATCCATGATGTCGTGCGGCGCACCGCCGATTGCTGCTTCATGCCGCTCACGGTCGGCGGCGGCGTGCGCACGCTAGACGATGTGCGCAAACTTCTCGATTGCGGCGCGGACAAGATTTCCGTGATGACCACCGCGATCCTCAATCCGCAATTTGTGAAGGATGCGACCAACAAATGCGGAAGCCAGTGCATCGTCGTCGCCATCGATTCCAAAAAGAAAGAAGACGGCGCGGGCTGGGAGGTCTATACCCACGGCGGACGCAAGGCAACGGGCGTCGATACGATTGAATTCGCCAAACGCATGGCCGATTACGGGGCGGGCGAAATCCTGCTCAACTCCATCGATCAGGACGGGCAGAAAACCGGTTTTGATCTGGTACAGACGCGCGCGGTGGCGGATGCCGTCTCCATTCCGGTCATCGCATCGGGCGGCGTCGGGAAATTGCAACATTTCGTGGACGGCGTTAAAGAGGGTCATGCCAGCGCAGTGCTGGCCGCCTCCGTCTTTCACTTTGGAACATTCACCATCGGCGAAGTTAAAACCGCCATGAACAATGCCAGCATTCCGGTCAGGATTTAACCATGGGCGATACGCTGCAAAAACTATATGAAACGATCAAATCGCGCAAAGGCGCGGACGCTTCTTCGTCCTACACCGCTTCCTTGTTCGAAAAAGGCACAGCCAAGATCGCGCAAAAGGTCGGCGAAGAAGCCGTCGAAACCTGCATCGAAGCCCTGCAAAACAATCCGGAAAAACTCACGCAGGAATCTGCGGATCTTTTATATCACCTGCTGGTTCTCTGGGCCGATCAAGGTATCACGCCTGACGATGTATTCGCCGTTCTTGAAAAAAGAAATGGCACCAGCGGTCACGATGAAAAGGCCGCGAGGGGAAAATAGCCGCTAAGCCGCGCTTGCCGGATTGCCGACAGCCGTCGCGCCCGCAGGCACGTCTTTCGTCACAACAGCCCCCGCGCCGATGCGCGCGCCATTGCCCACGGTCACGGGGCCGATCAATTGCGCATTCGCACCAATCATCACGCTGTGCCCGATGCTCGGATGGCGCTTGTCGCCCGATCCTTTTCCGCCTAACGTAACGCCATGATAAATGGTGCAATCATCGCCGATGCTGGCTGTCTGGCCGATCACGACGCCCATCCCGTGATCGATAAAAAGATTGCGCCCGATCATCGCCTGCGGGTGGATTTCAATCCCTGTGAGGATGCGTCCGATATTTGACCAGAAGCGTGCCAGAGCGCGCAGCTCCATCTTCCAAAGAAAATTCGCCAGCGGATGAAAAAGCGTCAGCACATGAAAACCCGGATAACCTAGAACGACCTCAAGAAACGTCGGGTCCGCCGGATCGCGGCGTTGGATCGATTCGATAAGCGCGAACATTATTCAAGCCCTTCAAACAACAACGTTGTCATATAGCGTTCCGCAAAAGACGGGATAATAACAACCATCATCTTATCCTTGTTCTCGGGCCGCGATCCCACTTGGATAGCAGCCCACAAAGCCGCCCCTGACGAAATGCCCACGGGAAGTCCTTCAAGGCGCGCGACTTCGCGCGCGATTTTGAACGCATCTTCGTTTTCGACTTTGACGATTTCATCTATCAGCTTGGCATCCAGAATGCTCGGCACAAACCCTGCGCCGATCCCTTGAATTTTATGCGGCGCAGGCGAACCGCCCGAAAGAACAGGGCTTGCGGCAGGTTCAACCGCCACCGTCTTGAAAGACGGTTTTTTGTCTTTCAAAACTTGCGACACGCCTGTGATGGTGCCGCCCGTGCCGACGCCGGAGATCAGAATATCCGCCTTGCCGTTTGTATCGTTCCAGATTTCAAGCGCTGTCGTGCGGCGGTGAATTTCCGGATTGGCCGGATTGTCGAATTGCGCGGGCATGAATGAGTTCGGCGTCTGCGCAATCAGCTCTTCCGCTTTGGCAATCGCGCCCTTCATGCCTTCGGCCGCCGGGGTCAAAACCAATTCAGCGCCCATGATCTTGAGCATCTTGCGCCGTTCGATCGACATGGATTCCGGCATGGTAAGAATGAGTTTGTATCCCTTGCTGGCCGCAACGAACGCCAGCGCAATGCCGGTGTTGCCCGATGTCGGCTCGATAAGCGTCGTTTTATCGGGAGAAATTTTCCCTGCCTTCTCCGCGGCATCGATCATCGCGGCGCCGATGCGGTCTTTGACGCTGGCAAGAGGGTTGAAATACTCGAGCTTGGCCACAAGATCGGCAACTATGCCATGCTCCTTGCAAAAACGCGGCAAACGAACAAGCGGCGTAGCCCCTATCGTCTCGAGAACGCTATCGTAAATTTTGCCCCGAAATTCCGCCATGGCAATCCCCCCTTGGATTGCCATCAATATAGCAGTCTTGGGACAAAAGGAAACGGGGGCTTACGTCTTTTCGAAAAAGGCCGGATTGATGTTCTTGTAATAATAAAGGGACGGAATTGTCTCGCCGTTCGCACGGGCAGACAAGGGATGCTCTCCGAATTTCACATAGCCCATAGCTTCGTAAAGCGTAATAGCGCGTTCCATCGTGTGACGAACATCGAGGTTGATGACCGCGTATCCTTCACGACGACCCGTTTCCTCGACAGTTTCAAGGAGCATGCGGGCAAGCCCGTGGCCGCGCGCCCACGGCGCCACGAAATTTGTTGTCATCTGCAACATATGCCCCTGCGCTTCGTTGTTCTGCGGCGGCAAGATCAACTGCGTCGTGCCGCAAATTGTACCATCCAGACGCGCAACAAAAAGCCAGCGTGTCGGCGCAGCAATCACGCCCTGCCAATAACGCTCCAGCATGGTGCGCTCGGGGATCTTCACCCAGCCGAAGCCGCCGCCGCCTTCGATAGCCGCATCGGTGGCATCGCACAAATCATTCAAATCGGGTTTGGACAGGCTTTGCGTGATCTGCTCCACTGTGACCGCGGGCTTGATGGCTTTGAGTGTTTTATTATCCGTCATTCTTGTCCCCGATTTCGTTACGGCTTCCAGCGAATAAATCCGCGGATCAGATCCAGTCCCGCCTGTTGGCTTTTTTCCGGATGGAACTGACAACCGATCATATTGTCTTTTGCAACGATCGCGGCAAAATTTTCGCCGTAATCGCAAAAAGCCGCAACATGCTTCGTATCCTTACAGTCAAACACAAAAGAATGAACAAAGTAAAAATCCGGCAACGCGCCGTCACTCTTTTTTGTGACGCTTTGCAACACCGGATGTATATCGCCTTGCGGCAATTGCAAGCCGTTCCAGCCCATATGGGGAATTTTTAAAATCTCATCGCCGGTATTTATTTTGCGGACATCGCCCGCAATCCAGCCCAATCCCTCGTGTTCGCCGAATTCAAGGCCACGCGACGCCAGCAATTGCATGCCGACGCATACACCCAGAAAGGGGACGCCGCGCTGGTTCACCGCCTCGTTCATCGCGTCGACCATGCCGGGGATCGCGACCAAGGCATCGCGGCAGGCGCGGAAGGCGCCGACGCCGGGCAGCACGATGCGGTCGGCCCTGGCCACGACATCGGCATCGGCGGTGATGGTCACATCATCGGCACCCGCCTTGCGCAGGGCATTGTGGACCGAGTGGAGATTGCCCGCGCCATAGTCGATC
>QFQB01000181.1 GCA_003241475.1 Micavibrio aeruginosavorus | reverse complement strand
CCATTACACAAAAGGGGCGGATATTTCAGGCTTTAACAAAGAAGAACTGCATGAGCATTTTGGTAGCGCTGCTGTATCTATAATCTATATACAAGATCGCATGCTTAAAAATGAAGAAACTAACCAAATATTGAGAAGCGATCTTCAAAAACAATATGCCCCTAAAGCGCAGCTGTAAAAAAGCCGCCCTTTTCCCTCAGGCGGCTTTTTCTTTGGAAGAAACTTTTTTCTATCAGGCGGATTTCGTGATGCCTGTTTGCGTGGTCAGCATGCCGCGGAAAACGCGCGCGACATTGGCGATGAATTGCTGTCCCGTAATCGCTTTCGTGCGGTCCCTTGCAAGGTCGCCTGTAAGCGCGCTGGATTGCAGCCCTTCTTCAATCGTCAGGACCACGGCCTGTTTCAATTTCTTTGCCATGTCCACGCCTTCGGCCTGACCGTTCAGTTCGGCCTTGTGACGAATGGCTTCGGCATAGGCGAAGATATGCGCGGTCGGGTTGGCGAGAAGCACTTTCTTTTCATGCCATGCGGATTCAAGATCGGGCGCGGTGCCGTGCGGCGGGTCGGCGAGCAACGTGCCGTCGGCACTGACCAGCGTCGAGTCCATGAGACCCAGCGATTTATGTTCGCCGGCTACCTGGTCGGAGACCACATCGCCGTCATAGTTTTTCAGCGCGATGATCATGTTGTTCATCTTGCCCTGCGGGATTTTTGAAACGACGGCGTCGATCAGCTGCACTTTGTCGGCAAAGGTCAGGTTCGCGGCCTTGAATTTATCCGCATAGCTTTCCTTGAACACCTTGTTGAAAATGTCGATGAACCGGCCGTCATAGGTCGGGTTGATCGTGTCTTTTCCCGCGAAAATCACGGATTTATGCATGGAAAGCGCCTGGCTGAACACCGCATGCGCGAAATCGTTGATGGATTTGTCGGTTTCGGTCGTCAGAAGCGCGACGCCCTGCTCCACCTTGCGGTTTTCGACAAGGATGACTTCCTCGCCGTTATCGCCTTCGAATATGATCTTCACTTTGCCGGCGCCTGGAATAGCGACGTTCGGCGCGCCGTAAATACCGCCGACGGCCTGACGGACGATCGTCACGTCGCGCATCAGGGGGGCGAATTTATCGATGCCGTTGATTTCAATCGTATTACGCAGAATCGCGGCGCCGTTGATGGCGCGGCGGATAATACCGTTCGGGGAATCCCATTGCTTGGAAAGGCCGAATTTTGCCGTCTCGTCCTTTGTGGGTGTGATGGTCGGGCCTTTGACGGCGGCCTTGTGTTC
>QFQB01000078.1 GCA_003241475.1 Micavibrio aeruginosavorus | reverse complement strand
ATATACTCATAAAAATCCTGTCGTTCGATCAAAACGCCTTCGCCGTCATGCTAAGCGGAAACAGTAATGAAGAAAATATAATACACGCCATGATGCTTGGCGCCAAAGGGTTTGTTGGAAAACCGTTCAGCAAGGACAAACTCTCTTACTACATCCAGAAATGTAAACATAATAATAGCATGAAAGCTATGGCATAAATGATTCAGCTTAATGAGATATCCCAATCTGTACTCGCTTGTGGTGTTGATATACCAAAAGTCATGCTAGTGGAAGATGATCCGGTCACAAGATGGATGGTTCGGTCAGCCCTAAAAGACGCTTGTATTTTATCAATCGTCAGTTCATCCGACAATTTCATGATAAAGTACAAGGCCGTAAACCAGTACCTATCATTTTTACCTGATATGGTCCTACTAGATATAGATCTCACTCCCGCTGATGGAAAAGATCTTCTTCTAGATATTATGCTCATAGATCCGGATGCCTATGTGGTCATGTTCAGCGCACATAATACAGAAGAAAATATACGCAAGACAATCGAGCATGGTGCTAAGGGCTTCATCACGAAGCCTTTTGAAAAAAATATTATACAACAGTATATAGACGATGCTCTGTTGTGGAAGACAAAGAATTTTTAAGCGAGGAAGAAAATGAACGCCTCTGCCAAATTAGAACGGTTCTGTTATTTAAAAACATTTATTAGAAATGTCACAACCTTTCCGCGGTTTAGAAAAATATACATCTGGCCCATTATGATTTTTATTGTTGGTATGACAGCAACGATCATCACTTATGGCGCCCTTATGAAAGAAAAAAACTTTCAAGCAGAAGCGATGTTTATCGCTGACATCAATGACTACGAGCACCTATTTCAAAAAGAACTTAGCCTCTATATAAACAATATGCGGGGCTTAGGAGCACTTTTCGCCTCGTCTGAATATGTTGAACAAGATGAATTCGAAACGTTTGTAAAGTATGTTGTAGACACGAGAATAACTCACATAGAAGAAATTATTCTTTCCGTCATTCCTACAAACGGCAGAGGTCCTGATTTATCTCTACTCGAACCAATATATGAACTATCGGGATCCTCCGTATCAGACAATGGAATTCCTTATGATAGAAATAGAGAATTCCTTTTACCCCTCTACACGGAAAGTATGAAAGATTCGAAAGTTCATGCTTCGAATATTGTACCATATAAGCATGGAAACCTTGAAAAAACTGAAAATGGGTTTGGATTGGCTCTGCATGTACAAAGTAAATACACAAATAAAGAAAAACCCAAGCAAGAAGGTTTTATCTTTCTGTTTGTCGACTACAATAAAATACAGAAAAAGATACTCAAAGAAATCCAGAAAGATGGGTTTAACGTCTCGATTCACCCCCTTGATAGAAATACGCTATATGATCTCAGCCTTAGCAAAACGCTTACTACTGCCAACAAAAAATGGACATTTTACTATGCTGCGAATAAAGAGTCATACCTTGGTAGCCTTAAAAAATATCATATAAACGTCATATTAATGGGTACATTTCTTACAATTCTTATTACGTTATATGTAACATCCCTCATCAGTAATCATCTGCGCAATATCATGGCCGCGCAACGTCTGGAAAAAGCTCATCACAGAGCTTTGGAAGCGCAACAATTTGCAGAATTGGTTACGAAAACCATGCCGGATCTTATATTCATCAAAAATGAAAAGTTCGAAATCGTTAATGCCAACCCTGCATTTCTCGATATGTATCCCGAAGAGCAAAGGGAAAGTGTTATAGGCCGCACAGGTTATGAAGATTTTGCACCAGAAGAGGCTGAAACATTTATGGAGCAAGATAAGAAAGCCATGAAAGATGGCCATACCATGACATACGAGGATATAACTCCCACCAACGGCATGACACGCAGAATGTTGACAACCAAGATTAAATTCCATGACAGGCATGGGACTGCTTTCCTTCTAGGAATAGCCAGAGATGTAACGGAAATTATTAAAGCCCGCGAAGAGGCGGAACGCATCAACCGCCAGATGCAAGACTATACTGACAAGCTCGAGGAAGCACGTCTGGAAGCCATAGAGGCAAAGGAGTTGGCAGAAGGAGCCGACAAAGCCAAATCTGAGTTCCTCGCGAATATGAGCCATGAGCTCCGTACGCCCATGAACGGCATTATCGGCATGGCGGACATGCTTGATAATACCGATATCACGGAAGAGCAAAAGGAATATGTCGATATTCTTAGCAATTCCGCAAAGAGTCTTCTATTGATCGTTAACGATATTCTCGATCTATCAAAAATAGAATCGGGCAATATGGAGCTAGAGGACCAGCCCTTCCCGCTTAAAACTGTCTTGGGTGACACAGTTGATTTCTTTCGCGGCATGGCCAGCAAGAGAGGAATTGTTCTCAATATAGACATAGATACAAAACTTCCGGAATTTATCGAAGGCGATGAAGGGCGCTTTGTACAGATCCTTCGTAACCTTATTGGAAACGCTATAAAGTTTACAGATAGGGGAAGTGTAAATATCAAGGCAGAAGAAAGTAATAAACATCTTCTTTTGAATGTTAGCGACACGGGAATTGGTATACCTGGAGAGCAAATCGACAAGATCTTTGATAAGTTCAACCAGGCGAATAATACGTCGTCGCGAAAATATGGCGGCACAGGCCTTGGCCTTGCCATCACAAAACAACTGATCGAAATGATGGGCGGTGAAATATGGGTTGAGAGCACGCTTGGGAAGGGTACTAATTTTTGGATACGCCTTCCGTTGCGCGGGCGTGAAGATATTGAAGGCATTATCGGTAGGTTCCAGTCATTGCGTATGCCTCAAATTGGTACCCATAACACAAAAGGTAGCGAGCAGACATACAATACAAACGCACACATACTGATCGCGGAAGACCATCCGACTAACCAGTTCTTGATCAAACGACTTCTAATAAAACTTGGGTTCAGTCACATTGATTGCTCCGAAAACGGTGAAGAAGCATTGCAGCTATTCAAAGTCAACGAATACGATATTGTTCTTATGGACTGCCAGATGCCTGAAATGGATGGATATGAAGCCACAAGACGAATTAGATCCATACAAAACGGATCAAAACGGACGCCGATTGTTGCTATGACTGCAAATGCCATGGTTGGCGATCGTGAGAAATGTCTGGCGAGCGGCATGGATGATTATATAAGCAAGCCAATTGATGCGAAAAGGCTGGTGGAGAGCCTGTCCCGGTGGATATCAGATAAAACGTACGAACAAACGCAATGGCGGTATTGCAATCAGCATGAACCAGACACACACACTGAGCTCCCCATTATTAATATCGAACATCTGGAGAGTTTTACGGATGGAGACATTGAAACCGAAAAGGAATTATTCAAGCTCTTTTTCACGGAGTCTGAAATTTCCATTGGGCGATTGAAAAGTGCCTGTGATAGCGATGCCGAAATTGAATGGAAGGAAGCAGCCCATAAATTTAAAGGGGCGGCCGCTAATCTTGGAGCCGAGAACCTGTCTGCCATGTGCTCTGCCGCAGAGAAAGGCTATGCAGACCCTGCTGATAAAAAGCGTTTCTACCTTTCACAAATAGAAATTGCGCAATCGGACGTGACTAAATTTCTGGATGAACGCGTTGGACAGATTTAAACGCGCAAGAATGAAAAGCTCTGCATTTTTTAAATAACCATTTGAAACATAAGGGAGTGATGGCGCTATTGCCTTACTTATTATAGCCAGATAGACTGTTGGAAGAGGATGCTGTTGTAGTCGTAGCAGTGATAGTTGCGGTGTTTGTTGTACTTGATATATCGGCCATACTTGGATCCTTTCGTAATCCGTTAATTCTTCGTTAAGAACCCAAGGCGCCCTGTCTAACATTGCGGATATTTTGCAACGTATGAAATCGTTGACGGCACAAAATGAGACGCTATTAAGCGGAGAAGTTATAATTTTTGACGGCCAATTCGTACGTAAATTGCGTCTTATGAGCCAGTTTGAACACGATATTTCGAGTGGTGATGGAACGATCTCTGAATATTTAGTGAGTGCTATGTCCGGAAAAATTTCGTTCGCCGTTGCTGGAAATTTTGCGGCTCAGACTGTATCTATTTCCAGCTATGCGAACAGTATTATCTCCAATGCTGCAGCCACTGCCAGTACGGCAAACAGCAAAAGCGAAACAGCACAGCTTTTATATGACCAAACAAAAAGCACCATGGAAAATAAAACGGGTGTAAACATTGATGAAGAAACAGCAAATTTAACTGTGCTGGAAAACCATTATCAGGCTTCGGCCCTCCTGATCTCTACGATACAAGATCTTTTTGACTCATTGATTGCTGCGATGAGGTAACTATGGCTGAAAGAATTTCCACATATGCAAACAGCCAGTCTCTAGCCCGCGAACTAATGCGTCTTCAAACAGATTACGCAAAAGGAACCGCTCAGTCTTCGTCCGGCCTGAAGTCAGACAACTATCAAGGTATTGCCAACACGACCCAGAGACTTCTCAACCTAGAATCGGATTATAGCCGTATTACGGGGCAAAGCGAAAGCGCGCAGATCGCGCTTGACCGTATTAACAGCATGTATTCGTCAATTCAAACCCTTATGGATATTGCGACTTCAATGAAGAACACATTGAGCGGAGCCATGAGTGGTTCCGGTCTGGACAGTGCCAGCTTGCAGATACAGGCACAGGAAATGATGTCCGAATCGGCCTCGATCATGAACACGCAACAAGCCGGACGATATCTTTTTGGCGGCGGTATTACTGACACAGCTCCCGTCGATATTTCCGATACTGATTACGCAACCGCATCTGCGCCATCTACCGCCGATACAAACTATTATCAAGGCGACGATTACAAGGCAAAAGTCCATGCCGCCGACGGCGTCTCGATTACCTATGGAATTACTGCAGATAATGAGGCCTTTGAATCTTTGTTGAGAGCTTTCAATTTGGTCGTGACAAATCCATCCGACGAAACGGCACTAGAGGAGGCCTATAATTTGTTTAGCCAATCTTTTGACAGCCTGAATGTTTTACAGACCGTTGCCTCTAATCAGGCCTCACTGCTAAATACCCAGATAGATCGCAATGCCGATGAACTTAACCTGCTCGACAATATGATAGAAGATATCAAAAATGTAGATTTGGCTGACGTTACGGTAAAATTGACACAAATTGAAACGCAACTCGAAGCATCCTATGCGCTTACGAGTAAACTGTTAAATTTAAAACTGAGTGATTATCTGGCTTGATCAATTCAATAAAAACCCCGCTATTCCGCGGGGTTTTGTGTGCTGTATTCTCTTAGTGTCCCAAGCCGGAGACTAAATGGTGGATGGGTACTCATAAGATAAAATATTCTCTATCTCGCTTAAGTTACAACCAGATGACCCGAGGACACTAATGTCGCTTCATCAGTTAACCCTGTGACACCAGATATCGTAGCAATCTGCATAAAATTATTGCCTCCGCCATCTACATCGACTTTCAAAAGACTGTTGGAACCACTTGTCGTAATGTGGACCCAATCGGTTATAGCTTGAGTCACAGGATCATAGCCTTGTAACATATCCGAGAGATCAATCTTGTCATTCTGTGACAAACTGAAATCGGCAATTATATCGCTGTTGGCGTTTATAGTATTGAATAGGAATGTGTCACTGTCGGCACCACCATAGAGCGAATCCGTTCCATCGCCGGCAACTAAGATATCATCTCCAGCATCTCCATAGAGAGTGTCAGCCCCTGTTTCACCATAAAGCGTGTCGTTTCCTGCACCACCGCGTAATGTGTCGTTCCCGTCACCCCCATAGAGCGCATCATCTCCACGGTTGCCATACAGCATATCCGTTCCGCTCAGGCCATAGATGGTATCGCCGTAGACCGTCCCATAACCATTTTCGGTGCCAGAGGCATTGTCGGTGCCTGTAAGTGTTAAACCAGACACGAAGTTTATGACCGATGTATCATCGAAAACCATTTGTTCTATGTGATGAGCCGCACGCACTTCATTTGTGGTACCGGATACCGAACCCGTTGAACCAGAAATCGTCAGAACATCCGTTCCATGATAGACTATCACATGGCCTGCGCTCGTCGTCCAAAGGCGAACATTTTCTATGTCAACGCCATGATAGAGAATTGTGTCGTTGCCGTATTCTGTTCCAAAGGCGTCATTGAACACTACGGTACCATCGCCCGCGGTAAATACGTAAGTGTCGTCGCCAACGCCGCCATATAAGGTATCTCCAGTACTGGCATGTAGCGTGTCATTCCCATCATCTCCGTAGAGCGTGTCGTTGCCGCTTTCACCGTAGAGCATATCATTTCCATCGCCTCCACGTAATGTGTCGTTCCCGTCACCGCCATAGAGCGCATCATCTCCACGGTTGCCATACAGCATATCCGTTCCGCCCAGGCCATAGATGGTATCATTATAGAGATTCCCGTAGCCATATTCTGTCCCAGCAGCGTTATCGCTACCGGTTAATGTCAAACCACCCGTAAAGCTCCACGTCGTGTTATCGTCAAACACCAGTTCCTCGACATACCAATGGGCCCGCGGTTCCGATGTTGTACCGGATACGCCGGAAATTGCCCCCGAAATTGTAATTACATCACTGCCACTATAAATAATTACTTGGCCAGAGCTTGTTGTCCACAAACGAACACTGGTTGGATCGACACCATGATATAAGATAGTATCTACGCCGCCAGTTGCCCCCGACACCTCATTAATTATGTCAGCACCATCCCCGACATTGAATTTATAAGTGTCATCTCCTACATCACCATTCAGCGTGTCATTGCCAGTACCCCCATTCAATATGTCATTTCCATCCTCACCATACAGGATATCATTTCCGGCGTCCCCATTCAGCGTGTCATTGCCAGCGCCACCGCGTAGCGTGTCGGTTCCGTCACCGCCATAGAGCGTGTCGTTCCCTCGGTTTCCGTACAGGATATCGGTTCCGCCGAAACCGTAGATCTTATCGTCATAGAGATTTCCATAGCCGTACTCTGTTCCGGCATTGTTGGTACCGGTCAATACCAAGCCGCCCAGAAAGCTCCAGACCGTGGTGTCGTCAAACACTAGTTCCTCGACATACCAGTGCGCACGCGGTTCCGACGTTGTACCGGATACCCCGGAAATCTGTCCCGAAATCGTTATAACATCACTACCGCTGAAAATTTGAACGTGTCCGGCACTTGTTGTCCACAAACGAACATTGATCGGATCAACACCGTGATACAAGATGGTGTCCGTCCCGACAGCTCCAGACACTTCATTGATCGTGTCAGAGCCGTCGCCAGCGGTAAACACGTAAGTGTCATCACCTGCATCGCCATTCAGTGTGTCATTGCCCGTACCGCCATTCAACGTATCGTTCCCATCATGGCCGTATAGGACATCTGTTCCAGAACCTCCGTTCAGAATATCATTACCAACTGCCCCATAGAGCGTATCATTTCCATCACCGCCGTAGAGTGTATCATCACCACGATTGCCGTATAGAATATCCGTTCCACCCAAACCGTAAATAATGTCAGATATATAAGAACCATAGCCATATTCGGTTCCGATTTCATTGTCGGTACCGGTCAGCGTTACACTTGCCGCCAGATCCCAAACCGTATTGTCATCAAAAATAAATTGCTCTACATACCAAGGAACGCGCGATTCTGAGGTCGTGCCAGACATTCCTGAAATTGCTCCCGTAATCGTGATAATGTCGCTACCGCTGTAAACCAGAATCTGCCCGGTATTCGTCGTCCACATTCGAACATTGTCCGCGTCCACGCCATGATATAAAAGCGTATCGGAACCGGAACTCACGGATTCATTGATTGTTATTCTACCTCCTTCCGCCGCAGTAAAGACATACGTGTCATTCCCTGCCCCGCCGTTCAACGTGTTAATACCGATACCGCCGTTTAAGGTATCGTTACCCTCGCCGCCGTAGAGATTGTCATTTCCCTCACCGCCATACAGCGTATCGTCGCCAACATCACCATAGAGCGTGTCGTTGCCTCCTTCGCCGTATATGGTATCGTTTCCTGTTTGGCCATAGACAAAATCGCTACCAGCACCGGCATAAATTAAATTGTCGCTACTCGCGCCAACTTCAAAGCCGTAAATAGTTTCATTTCCGTCCGTTCCCTGTACTGGAACGATCAAAGTGTTTGTCGCGATCGCAACGTTGTCATCAAACTCGAAATATTCAATGCTGTAGTTTTGTATAAATTGCCTTTGAATGATTGTATAAAGAACATCGCTAAAAAATATTTTAAGCTGGCTGTTGACGATATCATATTCATAAGAAAAATCCGTGTAGTTAAGACCATTTTCAAATACTATGGTATCAATACCGCCATCATCGAAAATGCTGTCAACTCCGGCTTGAATATAATAAGCATCATCTCCTTGCCCGCCGACAAGATAATCATTCCCTAAACCGCCGCTTAGAACATCATTGCCCGCCAAACCATATATTCTGTCATCCAGCATGTAGCCGGTATCGCTCGCAATCAAAGAGTCATTGCCTGATGTGCCATTCATCACCGCAACAACGCTGCTTAAAGCAATGTCCGGATCGCCGGAAAAGCGCAATGTTTCAACAGCGCCGGTTCCGGCGGCATAATCTTCTATCCGCACAGCAAGCTGGCCGCCGATATATATATAAAGATCATCAGCGCTGTCGGGCGAATAGCCCATCGTGATCTGGCTCGCGCTATAGGCGCTGTCGAACACGATTACATCATTTCCGGAATCATCCTTAATGGTATCAATGCCCTGCGTGTATATATAGGTATCATTCCCCGCGCCGCCGATCAGCGTATCATCGCCGATATCGCCTCTTAGCGTATCGTTTCCATCGCCGCCATCGAGCGTGTCATGCCCGTAGGACCCATAAAGAGTGTCATTGCCGCCGTAGCCGTAAATCGTATCGTTGCCTTCAGCGCCGGTCAGCGTATTGGCGCTGGAGTTTCCATTAAGCGTCAGCCCTGCAGCATCCTGCACAGTCGCGAGCACGATGCCTAGGCTCAGCAGCGAGTCCGGATCGCTTTGCGCGACGATATCCGCCAGCGCATCATGATCGGTTGTTGAAAGCGCATCGACCCCGACGGTTTGGTCGATCAGGCGGACAATGCTTACCCACGCCTGCAGCAGCTCTTCCTCATCCAAAGCCAAGCCGGAAAAAGTATCCTCTATCGCATCCAGATCAATCTCGAACGCGCCCTCAAAATCATCGGTGAGCGGATTGTACGTCGCCGTTTGCGTAAAAATGGCGGCTCCCGCCGCCTGTGTCAGAATGCGAGCGAAGAACACGTCATATGCATCCTCGAACGCGCCATGAATCATGTCCGCCGCCGTCGGCCTTGGATTGGGCGAACCGTTCTGGTAAAACGGCTCGCCGGTCAGCTTCTCAAGAAACGCCACCTCCCGCGCGTCAATGTAGGCGCCGCGCGCATTCGCCGCGAGCCCGTCCACACCCGCCCAGCGGAACAAGATATCCTTTACCTTTTCCGCAAGATCGAACGCCGGGTCGAGCAATGCCGCCATATTTTTTGCGGCAATATCCTGCATCATATCCAGCAGGTCCTCGTCCTTGCTCATCGCGATATGCAGGTCGGGCATATCCCCGTAGCCGCGCAGCGTCGGCAGGAACAGCGTCCGCACATCCAGCGTGTAGTCCCCCGCA
>QFQB01000077.1 GCA_003241475.1 Micavibrio aeruginosavorus | reverse complement strand
CGCAAGCTGTCAAAGCAGTTCAGGACGTTGAAGTCGTTGCCAAGAAAAAAGCGGCTGATCAGATTGATCTGTTCCGTAAAAAGGCTGATTTGGAAATGAAATCTGCCGAGGAGCGTGTACTCGTTCAAAAAGATAAATCCATGGCGGACATGAGCCACGTTGCGGCGGAAGTTGCAAGTTTGGCGGCCGAAAAGATTACCGGTATCGGCACTGATGTTCAAAAAGCCAAAGCGATTGTTGAATCGATTGCGGCAAAACCAAAGGCGGCTTGATATGATGGAAATTCTTCAACATAACACCACGCTTTGGGTTGGATTTTCTTTTGTAATATTTGTTTTGTTGGCTGTTAAATTCGGTGGCAAGGCTATTGCCGTTGCGCTCGACAAAAAAATTGCCGAGATCAAAGCTGAAATCGAGACGGCAGAACGCCTCAAAAAAGAAGCCCAAGAACTTTTGCTGGAGTTTCAACAAAAGCAACGTGATGCGGAAAGCGCTGCAGCGAAGATTATCGATCAGGCAAAAGCCTCCGCTCTTGCCGTGCAGCAGGCCGCTGAAGCGGAGCTTTCCGAGTCAATGGAGCGCCGCGAAGCGCAATTGACTGAACGTTTGAAGCGCATCGAAGAAAAGGCCATTGCGGATATCCAAAACCATGCGGCTGACCTTGCGCTTAAGGCGACCCGTGAAATTGTGGAAAAGACGCTGGACGAAAAAGCCGCAGCCGGCTTGGTTGATCAGGCCATCAAATCGGTTTCAAAATACCTCAACTAATTGATTACATATCCCATCTCGCCCGCTATAATCGTAGCGGCTGGAGGATATGCCATGCACGGCAATCATAACATCGTACAGGATCTCGCGATTAAAGCGCGCACTGCAGCGTTTGTTTTGTCGCAAACGGATGATTCCGTTATTGACGCGGTTCTGAGCGATCTTGAAACAGCGCTCCGCACGCAAACGGATGATATCCTCAAGGCGAATTCGCTCGATGCTGATGCCGCGCTCCAAAAGAACCTCGCCTCTTCCATGATCGATCGCCTCACGTTGACGGCAGAACGCATTCGCGGAATGGCGGACAGTATTGCGGATATACGCGTCCTTGAGAATCCCTGCGGCAAGGTGCTCGAAGAATGGACGCGGCCCAACGGATTGCGTTTGCAAAAAGTGTCGGTGCCGATCGGTGTTCTGGGCATGATCTATGAATCCCGCCCGAACGTTACGATCGATGCGGCGGCGCTCGCTTTAAAATCGCGCAACGCCATTATTCTGCGCGGCGGATCAGAGAGCTTTCATTCGTCGATGCTTCTGCACTCTTTTATCGTTGCGGCGCTTAAAAAGAATGGCTTGCCGTCCGAATGCGTGTGCATGATCGGCTCGCAGGACCGTAGTCACGTGGGGGATATGCTCAATGCGGCAGGATATATCGATGTTCTTATTCCGCGCGGTGGCAAAGGTCTTACGGGTCGCGTTATGAATGAAGCAAAAATGCCTGTGTTCGCGCATCTTGACGGGAACTGTCATATCTATATTCATCCTTCCGCCAAGCCTGATCTGGCGCTGAGCGTCGTGAAAAACGCCAAGCTCCGCCGCACGGGGATATGCGGCGCGGCCGAGTCATTGTTGCTGGATCAAAAGCTGGATACGTCCCTCGCCCGCGACATAGTGGGCATGCTCTTGAAGGAGGGCGTCGAGATCGTCGGCGACGGCGCTGCGCAGGCGCTCGATAAAAATATCAAGCCGGCGGTCGAAGAGGACTGGTCTGCCGAATATCTGGATAAGAAGATCAGCATAAAATACGTCAAGGATGTTGGCGATGCTGTGGCGCATATCAATCATTACGGATCGCATCACACGGACTGTATTCTTGCGGAAGACAAGTCTTCGGCCCAATATTTTCTCACCAACGTCGATAGCGCGATCGTTATGCACAATGCTTCAACGCAATTTGCGGATGGCGGCGAATTCGGATTCGGCGCAGAAATAGGAATCGGTACAGGAAAACTGCATGCGCGCGGACCTGTCGGCGTTCGGCAATTGTGCACGTTCAAATATAAAGTTCTGGGGGATGGGCAAATCCGCCCTTAATATGAAGTCTATTTTTACGCCCCCGCGGTTAAAAGAAAGCCAAAGATGGAATGGCCTCAAGATCGGATTGCTTGGCGGATCGTTTAATCCGGCTCACGAAGGCCATCTTCACATCGCTCAGCTTGCGATTGCAAAACTGGGTCTTGATTTCGTTTGGTGGCTGGTAACGCCTCAAAACCCTCTTAAAAAATTCAAAGGCATGGCGCCTTATCAGGAGCGTTTCGAGTCCGTCGAAAAAATCATCGCAGGAAGGCCCCGCATGATGGCAACGCATTTGGAGAATGAATTAGGTACGACCTATACCTATGAGACTGTACGTCATCTAAAGCAGGCTTTTCCCAAAACGGATTTCACATTTATTTGCGGCATGGACAATGCACTGATTTTTCACAAATGGGATCGTTGGAAACCGTTAGCGCGTCTGCTTCCTATTGCCTTTATCGCCCGTCCTCCAGCGGCTTCCCTTGTCCGGAACTGCCCCATCCGTATGGTGCACAGCCCAGATTTATATTGGCTCAAGACCACCAGAATGCTTGATATCTCCTCCACGCAAATTAGAAATTCAAGTAAAATCAAAAAGATAGCATAATATATTGCTTTGCCGTACACCCGCCGGTTGTTGCGATCCCGAATCCGGCGTATAATGGGGGTGTATGAGAAAAGCTCTAGCTCTTCAGAACACAAAACTCCCCGGAAATTTTAAATATCTGGAACGCATGTCTTGTGCGGGCGTTTGCTTTTCTATACATATGAAAAATACTCAACCAGAGAGGAGTACCACCCATTCTCACACATGATATGAACGGTCCATTCGACGTGGACGCAATGAAAGACTTTATCGTTAAGTCCCTAGATGGCGACAAAGCTATGGATATCGAAGTCATCAATCTTAGCGGACAATCGGCCTTGGCAGATTATATTATCGTCGCCTCCGGAACATCCTCCCGACAAATTACCAGCATGGCAGAAAAACTTCGTGAACGCCTCGAAGCGCGTGGTCACAAAGGCATTCGCACTGAAGGCATGGGACAGGCCAACTGGGTTGTATTCGATGCCGGCGATGTGATCGTCCACCTCTTCCGCCCTGAAGTGCGCGAGTTCTACAATATTGAAAAGATGTGGAGCGTGCCCGCCCCCGGTGCTGGAACAAAAAGCAGCGGATTGAAAAGCGCCTAAGCCTGACTGAGGCTATCTTTTTCCCTTTATTTGGGGCATCCATAACGGATGCTCGGCATAGAATTCATTACCGTTGGAAGGCTCAAGAACGACCCCTTGCTGGATGCGTTCGATGATTATCGAAAGCGGCTTCAGTGGAAATTCACACTTCTTGAGCTGGAAGGTCGTACGCAGGCCGAACAGCTGGACAAAATTACCGAAAAATTAAATCCGCAAGCCGCTCTCGTCGTTCTGGATGAGCGCGGCAAGAGTCTTTCAAGCCGTGATTTTGCGGCCAAGATAGATGGTTGGCAAACTTCTCACGGCATCGTTCAATTCGTCATTGGCGGAGCGGACGGCCTGTCCGATGATATCCGCAAGAAAGCATCGGCGCTGATATCTTTCGGGGCGCAGACATGGCCGCACATGCTGGCGCGCGTGATGCTGATAGAGCAAGTTTATCGCGCCCAGCAAATTCTGGCCGGCCACCCATACCATAGAGATTAATGATGAATCCGCGATATCTGGCCTTTCTGCTTTTCTTGTCGTCCCCCTCCTTCGCACAGGATGCGCCGAAGCCGTCGCATCATCCGGCGGCGCAGATCGAGCAGGAAAAACAACAAACCGAGGCGCGTAAAAAAGAATTAGAAAAACAATCCAAAAAGCTCACGCAAGAACTGGATGATACGCAAGAGACGCTCGTTGATATAGCGGGCGAAATTAAGAAAAACGAGCAACGCCTGACAGAACTGGATGCCAAAATGTCATCCAACCGCAAGGAGCAGGACGAGATCGGCGCGCGTCTTAAAAAAGACCGGCGATCTATCGGCGATCTTGTGCTGGCGCTTGAACGTCTTGATAGAACGCCGCCGGAAGCTGTCCTCGCCCGCCCCGGAGCGCCGCTGGAAACGGCGCAAAGCGCCATGCTCTTGCAAAGCATTTTGCCCAATATTTATGGCCGCGCAGAGAGCTTGAAAAAAGACCTGAAAAGACTTGATGATCTTCTTGCCGATATGAAAAAAAGTCAGGAAGAGGTCAAAACCACGGCGGCTGAACTAGCAAAACGGCAGGATACGGTCGCGGCGCTTTTGAAAAAACGCAAAGGGCTTTATGCGCAAACCCAGACCGATCTGAAATCACAGGAGGCCGCATTACGTGAAATATCGGTCCGTGCGGAGAGCCTGAAAGATCTCGTCTCCCGCATAGAGCAACGTGAAAAGGAAGAGCTTGAGCGAACACAAGCCGCCGCTGTACGCCCACGCGTTGACGCAGAAAATACATCGGACACAACGCCTAGTATGGCCAGCGCCCGGCCGACCCCTATCCCTCGTGCCGGTTCAGCCCAGTTACCGATTTCTGGAATTATACGGGTAGGCTATAAGCAGATGGACGATATTGGCGCGGAGAGTCAGGGTTTGACTATTGAGGGTCGCGCCGGGGCGCTTGTCGTATCACCCATGGGTGGAGTTGTGCGCTATGCCGGTTACTTTAAAAACTATGGCCAGATAATCATTGTAGAACATCAAAAAGATTTTCATAGCCTTATTGCAGGTTTAGCCAGAATTGATACAGTAGTCGGGCAATCCGTTGCGGCGGGAGAACCGGTCGGCACACTGGCGAAAAGCGCGCCAGGCGGGGGAAAGCCGACCCTTTATTATGAGCTACGTCTTAACGGTGAGCCTGTAAATCCTGCCCGCAAGTTTGCCGGACTATAATCAAAGGAATATTCTTTATGCGTCATCTCTCCCGTATCGTTCTGAGCCTCGGACTGGTTTCCGCTCTCGCACTATCCAGCGCCTTACCTGCAATTGCGCAAGAAGAGCCCAGAACTGCCGGCGCGGAAAAGAAGGCCGATACGGACCCTGATGCCAACAACACCTATAAGCAACTCAATTTGTTCGGCGAAGTTTTTGAGCGCGTTCGCGCCAACTACGTCGATCCGGTTTCCGACAAGCAGCTGATCGAGTATGCGTTGACCGGCATGCTCTCCAACCTTGATCCTCATTCCAGCTACCTGACTGAAAAAGATTTCAGCGACATGCAGGTTCAAACGAAAGGCGAATTCGGCGGTCTTGGCATTGAAGTCACCATGGACAGCGGCTTCGTGAAAGTCGTATCGCCGATCGATGATACGCCTGCGTTTAAAGCGGGCGTTCTTGCCGGCGATTATATTACGCACATCAATGACGAACCTGTTATGGGCACGACCTTGAACGACGCTGTGGAAAAAATGCGCGGCAAGGTAGGCACAAGCGTCAAGATAACAATCCGCCGCGAAGGCGTTGACGAGGCGCTGAACTTCAATATCAAGCGCGATGTTATACGCATCAAGTCCGTCCGCTACCATGTCGAGCAAGGCAACGTTGGCTACATCCGCGTAACCACCTTCAACCAGAATACGGTTGAGGGCGTTGAGGCGGCCATTACAGATATCAAGAAGCAAGTGAAGAGCGAAAAGCTACTCGGTTATGTGCTTGACCTACGTAACAACCCGGGTGGATTGCTGGATCAGGCTATTGGCCTGTCCGATCTCTTCCTCGATAAGGGAGAAATCGTTTCGACGCGCGGACGTAGTGAAGAAGATACCAAGCGCGATAACGCTACGCCAGGCGATATGGCCGACGGCAAGCCTATGGTCGTCTTGATCAACGGCGGTTCGGCATCGGCATCAGAGATTGTTTCCGGGGCTTTGCAAGATCATCGTCGTGCGATCCTGCTCGGAACAAAATCGTTCGGAAAAGGATCTGTGCAAACTGTTATCCCGCTTCCTGGCAACGGAGCTATGCGTCTTACGACAGCTAGATATTTTACGCCGTCGGGACGCTCGATTCAGGCCAAAGGTATTGATCCGGATATTGTTGTAGAACAGGCTAAAATAGAAAAAATCAGTTCGGCCGAGGATGTGCATGAAGCGGATCTGAAGGGAGCGTTGAAAAACCCCGACGCTAAGACCGCCCCTGCACCGGAAGTAAAAAAAGTGATTACCGATCCGCCGCCAGAAAAGAGCGGGTCCGGTGAAGCTAAAAAAATTGGCGATAAAGAAGAAGCAGAACAACAGGATTATCAGCTTTCGCGTGCGATTGACCTGATACGTGGTGTTTCCATGTATGAAGGCCGTCGCGGCACAAACTAAACGAAGAACGTGGGGAATATTTTGGCGGACGTTGTGTTGCCGGCGCGTAGAAAATTCATCCCCTCCTTTTCAGGAGGGTTCGTGAAATCTTTGCGCGAAGGCATGATAACTGGTGCTGTTATATTTTCCCTTATCTTCGTCTGGATGGTGTTGCGTTCGAACGATACGGCACAAAGACTACAAGATGAGTTGCCCTATGATGTTGCGGCTATTCTCGAACCATCGAAAGAAGTAAAAAAGGGCCCAGAAAATTCTTCGCAGGACGGCTTGGGTAAAGCAAATGCTGTGCAACCTCTTCCGCCCGCCCCGATTGAAGGGCTTTTTGAAATGTTTGAGGGCAAGCAGTTACCAATTTCGCGTATTCAAGATGATATGACGCCGTTTCAGGCCTACAAACGCCCTTTCCAACCAGTCGCGGGACGCCCTATTGTAAGCATCGTTATTGTTGATTATGGCGTATCCGAGTTGATGTCAAAATCCATACTCGACAATATGCCCCCCGAAATAAGTCTGGTGTTGAGCAGCTACGCGGACGAGCCTTCGAAATGGGCAACGGCAGCTCGCACATACGGCCATGAGTTCTGGCTTGGGTTGCCGTTGCAAACCAAAGATTTTGGTGTCGACGATATTGGTCCGCGAGCGCTGCTTCAAAACGCTTCGGCTGAAGAAAATCAACGTCGTCTTTTTAACGTTCTGGGGACATCGGTGGGATATGCGGGAATCGTGACACAAAAAGATCATATCTTCGATGCTTCGTCTTCGGGCATCGAGCCGGCATTAAAGCAGATTTTCGGACGCGGTCTTGCCATGGCGGAAAGCAACACCGATACAGCGGCTCTGGGACTTTCGATGGCTATGGAGTTCGGATATCCGTACGCGCAAAACAATTTTTGGCTGGATAAGGACCTGCGTCCTTCGGTGGTCGAGCGGACCTTGAGAGAGGTTGAGGCGCAAGCCATGCGAAAAGGAAAGGCGATTGCTTTCGTTCACCCCTATCCTGCCGCTTTGAACAAAGTGCAGGAATGGCTGGCGACCGCTCCGGAAAATGGAATCCAGATAGCGCCTCTTTCGGCTATGGTGCAATAATGATGTCGGATAATCTACCCTATCGCCCCTGCGTGGGGCTTTGCCTTTTTAACGGCAGTGGAAAAGTGTTTGTCGGCGAGCGGCTGGACAGCGCGGGCGCGTGGCAAATGCCGCAAGGCGGCGTGGATGAAGGTGAAGATATCAAAACGGCGGCTTTGCGCGAATTGCTTGAAGAGATCGGCACCGACAAAGCCGAAATTATTCGCATACACGGCAAGCCTTTGCGCTACGATATTCCCGAAGATGTTCGTGCGCGCATCTCATGGGGGCGGCAATATCGCGGACAGGAGCAAACGTGGGTTGCGTTGCGTTTCATGGGCGATGAGAACGACATAAAACTCGATGCATGGGAGCATCCCGAGTTTGCGCGTTATCAATGGGTTGCGCTAGCGGACGTTCCTAAGATGATCGTGCCATTCAAAATTTCGACGTATGAACATGTCGTCGAAGCCTTCAAAGATATCGCATAAAAAACCCCGCCGAAGCGGGGCTTTTTTTATTGGTTGAGCGGTGACCATGCGGGGTCTGAACCGTCGCGCGGCGTCGGCAACACGCGCTCGTTGTATCCCGTAATGTCGATCGTGTAGATCTTGCTCGCACGTCCGGCTTCCTTGAAGTAGGTCAGGACGCGGCCGTTCGGGGACCAGCTTGGGCCTTCAACGTGGAAGGATTGGGTGATAAGGCGTTCGCCCGAACCATCCGGGCGTATGACGCCGAGGTAGAACTGACCACCGCTCATTTTAATGAACGCGATCAAATCGCCGCGCGGCGACCAGACGGGGTTGGCGTAGCGGCCATCGCCGAAGCTGATGCGGCGGGGGTTTCCGCCATTGGAGTCCATGACATAGAGCTGCTGCGTTCCGCCCCGGTCGGATTCAAACACAATCTGCTTGCCGTCCGGCGAATAGCTCGGCGCCGTATCGATGCCGTTGGTATTCGTCAGTTTGCGGGAACGGCGGGAACGCAGATCCATTTCATACAGATCCGTGCTTCCGGCTTGCGACATGCTCATAATGACTTTTTGCCCGTCCGGAGAGAAGCGCGGCGCGAACGTCATGCCCGGGAAATCTCCCAGCACTTCCTGACGGCCCGTATCGATGTTGTAAAGATAGACGCGCGGCTTGCCGCCCTTATAGGACATGTAAGTGATTTCCTGCGCTGTCGGCGAAAAGCGTGGCGTTAAAACCAGCGTGCTGTCATCCGTCAAAAAGCGATGGTTCGCCCCGTCCTGATCCATAATGGCCAGGCGCTTCATGCGGTTGTTGGCAGGACCGCTTTCGGAAATATAAACGATGCGGGAATCGAAATATTTGTCCTCACCCGTCACGCGGCTGTAGACCTCGTCAGAAATGATGTGCGCAATGCGGCGCCAATTCTGCGCCGTCGTCATATAAGCCATGCCGGCGATCTGTTTTTGCGAGAAGACGTCCCAAAGACGAAATTCGACGCGCGTGCGGCCATCGCCCGATTTCGTCACTGTTCCTGTCACTAAAACTTGTGCATTGATCGCGCGCCATTCTGCAAAGCGCGGCCCTTCTTGTTGCAGGCTTGACGGGTCTTGAATGAAAGAACCGGGGCTTACAGCTTTAAAAAGGCCGGAGCCTTGCAGGTTGTTCGTAATGATATTGGGAATATCCTTGGCGAACTGTGTCAAGTCAGGACTTTGGGCATAGAACGGGCTGATGGCGATCGGAACAGGCTTGATCTGTCCGCGTTTGACGCCGACCTCTAGTTGGGCTTGCGCTGGCAAGGCAAGGCAAAGCGCGATCAGGGCCAGAAAAAAGGATGTGAATTTGGTCATGCGAAATTTCCTTGTTGGGGCGGACATGCCCGCAGATTACAACGTTACTTTAGACAATTACCTACTTATTACAACATGTCCCGCGGATCGAATGTGACGATCATATCCTTCCAGACATCATATTTATCGGGCGGCAATATCAACGTCTCACATTGCGGAGAGTTCACGGCACGAATGGCAGAATCCGCCGCCGCGCGGAAATAGCTGTCCTGACTGTATCTCCATGTGTCGACCACCGTCGCGCTCATAACATGGCGCTCAGGGGAGACAGTCAGGCGGACTTTAACGACGAGATCTTCGGCATAACGCGCTCCGGCCTGGATAGACCAGCAGTTTTGCAACTGCTGGCTGAGCGCGTCATATTCATTCATTGTCATTTCAACACCGGGAGCGGCAACAGGCGATGGCGCGGGCGGGGTCGCTTCTTTGGATTCCGGCAACGCCTCGTCTACTTCAGGCGTGCTGTCCTGAAGGTTCTTCAAAAGTTTGCTGAAATCCTGCGTCGTATCCGGCTCTTCCTTTGCCTTTTCTTTGGCTTCTGGCTCTGCGGGCTTCGGCTTTTCTTTAGGCTTTGGCTCTTCTTTTGTTTTTTCCAGCGCCGTTTCA
>QFQB01000076.1 GCA_003241475.1 Micavibrio aeruginosavorus | reverse complement strand
CGATCGACCAGAACGCGCTGAGCAACACCAGCAACCAGAACGCGCCTGCAAGCATCAGCACCGGCGAGCGCGGCAAATTCCAGCCCTCGTTCATATCCCGCGCCAGCATCGCGTAGAACCAGCCGAACAGCAGGACGATTGCTCCCATGAAAAATTGCAGCTGGTACTCGTTAATCGGATACACCGCGCAGACGAAGGCGAGGAACCACAAGGCGGCAGGGAAAAGGAAAGAGCGGGAATTTTCTATCTGTGTCATGGCGGTACTGTCCCGCGCCCGCCGCTTTTCGTCAATCGGCAATAAAAATGCCCGCAAAGTTGCGGGCATAAAAGTGGGCGGTATTCTGTTGCGAGGAACCGCCCGAACCCCACCTGTTACTGTCTAGGCAACAGGGATTGTTTTGTAGCTACAGTTGCGACCTAAAATTAGGCGGCTACTGCGAGGCCAGCGTCAAACGAGTTGTCGTTGGCTGCTACGACTTTGAAGTTATCGTTAGCATTTGTGATGCTTGACCCTGCGGGAAAAACCCCGGCGGTATCATTCCGAACGCCGCAATATACCTTTACCACGCGTGTCGATCCTGTTTCAGCCCCGCCGCATTTGCCTCTCATGAAAGAAGCGAATTTGGTGGAGCTGCCGGGCACTGCCCCCGGGTCCACGACGCTTATTCCGTACTCACGTTTAGCGTCATAACGGGCCCGAAGGCCCGCATCTCTAATATAGGATAAAATCGTTAAGATTTCAAGGATTAAGGCTAGTTGATCGTGGCGGCAGGATTCGCGTCTTTCATTTTTTGCGCCACAAGCGCAGGCCCGTCCGTGAGCCAGAAAATCAGCTTTTTCAAGGTTTCCGTCTGGGAGGGATGTAGCCTGTGGACGGCATCCACCTTATGGGAATCGGGCTCATCGTCGATGACCATGAAAGCCTTGCGACCCGCATATTCGGACTTATACAACACTTCGCCGTAAAAGGCGGGATCTTTGTGGCGCTGCCTGCCCAGCAACTCCAAAGTTTCCTGATTGTTGCGCGCATCGTTCGAAAAGATAACGACGTCGTAATCGCCCGATTTTTTGGCGGCGTCTATCAAGTCACGAACCAATTTATCATTTTTATGTAGGGTCAATGTGCCATTCACATCGCACAGAATAAGGCGTTTCGCCGCCAGATCGCGGTTGTAAATCTCCGATAAAGCATCCATGCGGACTATTTAAATTATGGCAATACAAAAGTCAAGTTTCCGGCGCGAGAATCTGTGCATTTCTGGACTTCTTTCCTCGCAAAGACCATCTTGGATAACGTAGGATGGAATTACACGGAAAAAGGGGTAGCCATGAAACAATATCATGATTTAATGCAGCGCGTTCTCGAAGAAGGCGTGAAAAAAGAAGACCGTACGGGCACGGGCACCATTTCCGTTTTCGGCCACCAGATGAGATTTGATCTGTCCGAAGGATTCCCGATGGTGACGACCAAGAAACTCCACCTCAAATCCATCATTCATGAATTGATCTGGTTCCTCAAAGGCGATACCAATATCAAATACCTGACCGACAACGGCGTAAAAATCTGGAATGAATGGGCCGATGCGAACGGCGATCTCGGCCCCGTGTACGGCCATCAATGGAGATCGTGGGGCGCAGCGGACGGCTCCACCATCGACCAGATCAGCAATGTGATCGAACGCATTAAAACCAATCCGGATGACCGCCGCCTGATCGTCTCCGCATGGAACGTGGGCGAAATTCCGAAAATGGCGCTGCCGCCTTGCCATGCGTTTTTCCAGTTCTATGTCGCGGACGGCAAGCTCTCCTGCCAGCTTTACCAGCGTTCCGCCGATATCTTCCTCGGCGTGCCGTTCAACATCGCGTCCTATGCGCTTTTGACGCTCATGGTCGCGCAAGTGTGCGGTCTGAAACCCGGCGAGTTCATCCACACTTTCGGCGATGCGCATATCTATTCCAACCACATGGATCAGGTAAAAGAACAACTTTCGCGCAAGCTCTACCCGTTGCCCGAGATGCACCTGAACCCGCACGTGAAGAATATCTTCGATTTCAAATACGAAGACTTTGAACTCGTCGGCTACGAAGCCCACCCGCACATCAAAGGCGCGGTTGCTGTTTGATACATCCGTTTCAAAATCTGCTTTGCATTTTGTTTGGGTCTTTTGCAACCACATTGACTTTCTCTATCTTTGGCAATTTACAATCCTACCAGTTCTTGTTCGTAGTATTTGTCGTCGCGCTTGGTCATGGCTTACTTTTGGGGTTGCCAGCTTATCTAATAGTTCCGAAAAAATTTAAGAATCACTGGCTATCACCGCTTTTAATAGGCTTTTTAATTGGTACAGTATGGCCATTATATTTTTCTGCGGACGCCGTTCTTGGGAATATTTTCAAACCTAGCTATCTGAATGACGTAAGACAAACAGGCGCCTTGAAAGAAGATTTACTGTCTATTGCATCGGGAGGCTTTTTAGGAATGATTGGGGCCATGAGCACGTGGAGCATGTGGATGTACTTCCAAAAAAATGTAAACCAAGCTAAAGACTAAATATTATGAAACAAATCATTTCCCTCGTCGTCGCGGCGGCCGACAATCATGTGATCGGCAAGGACAATGCCATGCCGTGGCATATCCCCGAGGATTTCAAGCATTTCAAAACCGTCACGCTGGGCAAGCCCTGCATCATGGGCCGTAAAACCTTCGAGAGCATTCTGGAGAGCCTTGGCAAGCCGCTGCCCGGCCGCGTGAACATCATTGTCTCCCGTAAAAACTACCAGCATGCGGGCGCGCTCACCTGCAAGGATCTGGAAGAGGCCGTCGATCAAGCCACGAAAACGGGCGCCGAAGAAATCTGCATCGTCGGCGGCGGACAGATTTACGCCCAAGCCATCGAAAGCGGTCTTGCGAACAAAATCCATCTCACCCGCGTTCACCAATCGCCCGAAGGCGATGCGTTTTTTCCGGTGCTGGGATCGGAGTGGACCGAGACCGCCCGCGATGACCGCGACGGCTTCAGCTTTCTGACCTACGAGAAGAAATAACTAAGCAATATTCGCCGCAGGCTTTGTGCGGCCGCGTCGCTTTGCCTTGTGATCATCGGAAGCGGATAATCCCGCCGGACGTTTGGCGCGGATGGCAGGCAGCGGAAGATAGGCTACCTGAAACGGTTTTTTCGGCAGTCCTTCGAGCTTCATAGGCGTAAGCGGTCTTGTTGTCTCCGCCTTCCACTCGCGGCGGCGCATATCCAAAATATGATCGCGCACGTCTTTTGCCGTCCCGCCTGCGGCGCTGCCTGCAAACGGACGCGTCAGAACGGCTTTCGGATAATCGGCCAGAACCGTCGCGGCGCGGGACAGAAAATCAATCCCTTCGGCTGCCAGCCTGTCCTGAGCCGCGCGGCCCGTCCCCTTCTCTCCCATCATGCGGCATTGCAAACGGTACATTTCCGAAGCCGCATTGCAAGCAAGATTGGTAAGCGGGTGTTCGTCCGTTTCAATCCCCTTCATCGATAAAGTAACCCCCAACGAGACAACGCCCGAAAAAGCCGCAAAAATTTCGGCAATGCCTGCTTTGCTTTTTGAAGGATCGGATTTCTTGGACACAGCGAACGCCTTTCTTTTATGTTTTCATAAACAACGAAGACTTTGCGCTTGTAAAGAAAAATATCGTTAACGATCCGGCATGTTTTAAAAAGAATTTGCCTCCAAAAGACAAAAAGACGCCGCGTCTCGAATTATTTCAGGCTGTCCGCAAGCTTGTGGGCAAGCTGTGAATAAATAGGATGCGATGCTACCATCCCTGCATCGGATTCTTCGCGGATTTTCCCGTTAAGCGGTATTTCCCCCAGAAACGGCACGCCCTGTTTCGATGCTTCTTTTTGCGCGCCGCCACGCCCGAAAACATGGTCTTCATGGCCGCAGTTTTCGCAAATATGAAACGACATATTTTCAATCAATCCCAGTATCTTCACATTGGTTTTTTCAAACATCGCTATAGCTTTGCGCGCATCGATCAAGGCAAGGTCTTGCGGGGTGCTCACAATCACCGCTCCGGTGACCGGCACCTTCTGCGCAAGGGTAAGCTGCACGTCCCCTGTTCCGGGCGGCATATCCACAACCAGCACATCGAGAATGGGTGTATCGTTATTCCATTTTACATCGCGCAGCATCTGGTACACGGCCGACTGGACCATCGGCCCGCGCCAGATCATCGCCTTGTCTTCTTCGACCATAAACCCGATCGACATCATGCGAACGCCATGCGCCGCGAGCGGAATAATTTTTCCGCTTTCGTCCGTTTTCGGTTTCTGCCCCGACAGTCCCGAAAGTTTCGGTACCGAGGGTCCGTAGATATCCGCATCGAGCAGCCCGACCGACAAACCCATTTTCGACAGCGCGACAGCAAGGTTGAACGCGACGGTCGATTTGCCGACCCCGCCCTTGCCGCTGCCGACGGCAATAATATGTTTTATGGGAAGATCGAGCGGCGGGTTCTTGTTCATGCCGTGCGGATCGGGTTCCGCCTTCGCCGCCCGCTCTGCCGTCAAAACCACCGCCGCGTCCTTGATGCCCGCAACCGCACGCACCGCATTTTCGGCGGCGCGGCGCAAAGGCTCCATTGCCGGCCCCATCGCGGGATCGACATCGAGTGCGAAAAACACATCTTTGCCTGCACTGATCTGCAGGCCGGACACCATGCCGCGCGACACGATATCTGTGCCCTCGTACATAACGCCGGAAAGCGCTTCCAATATCTTGTCTTTCAGGTCTGCCGCCATATAAAGAGTTGTCCCTGCGTGTGAAAAACCGCTATTGTTATTGAGCATTACACGCGTCTGCGCAACGAAAAACAGTATTTAGGAAATTGAACGCCCATGGCTTGGAACGACAACCCCGGAAATAAAGGACGCAACCCTTGGGGCACGCCGCCCGGCGGCGGAAACGGCGGGCGCAAAAATCCATGGGGATCGGGCGGCGGCAATGATAACGGCGGCGGCGGACGCGGTCCCGATCAACCCGATTTCGACGATATTTTCGCCCGCATGCAAGACGGGATGAAAGACATATTCCCCGCCAATTTCGGCAGCGGCGGCGGATTGTTCCTCGGCGCGCTCATCGTTGTCGTCGCCATCTGGCTGGCGAGCGGCTTTTACATCGTCAGTCCGGGGGAACACGCCGTTATCAAGCGCTTCGGCGCCCTGTCCAGCACGGCGGATACCGAAGGCTTGAAATATCATTTCCCTGCACCTGTTGAAACAGTCGATAAAATCAACGTCAATGAAATCCGCACGATGAATATCGGCTTTACCGCCCCCGCCATCGCAGGCCGTACCCAGATGAGCGGACGCGACGTTCCCGAAGAAAGCCTGATGCTGACCTCGGACTTCAACATCGTCGATCTGGATTTCGTCGTGCAGTGGAACATCTCCAGCGCCGAAAACTTCATGTTCAACATTGAAAGCCCCGAAAACACGCTTCGCAAGGTGGCACAGAGCGCGATCCGCGAAGTCGTCGGCCAGACCCGCATGTTCCAGATCATCACGACGGAACGCGGCGCGGTGGCGGATCAAGCCAAGCAGATCATGCAGAAAATTCTCGACGATTATAAATCGGGAATCAACATCACGCAGGTCCTGATCAACTCCGCCGAAGTCCACCCTGACGTTCAAAGCGCGTTTCAGGATGTGCAATCGGCCAAGCAGGATGCCGAAGACGTGCAAAACCGTGCACAAGCCTACCGCGAAGACATCATCCCCAAAGCAAAAGGAGCCGCGACCCGCGTAACGCAGGAAGCCGAAGCCTACAAACAATCTGTTATCTCCCGCGCGACCGGTGACGCGGACCGCTTCAATTCCGTTCTAAGCGCCTATCAGGGCGGTCAGGATGTCACGAAAGAGCGTATGTACATCGAGACGATGGAATCCGTTTTGAAAAACGCCCAGAAAATCATTCTGGACGACAACGGCAAGCAAGGCGTCGTGCCTTATCTTCCGCTGAACGAACTCAATCGCCCCAAAGCGCAGGCCACAGACGCTGCCCCCGCAACCAAAGCACAGGGACAATAAGCATATGCAAGGTAAACTCACACTCGTACTTTTCGTTCTCGGCCTTGTTCTCATAGGCATCTCGCAAGTGCTGTTCGTCGTCGATCAAACGCAGCAAGCCATCGTGCTGCAACTCGGGCAGCCGGTGGGCGACCTTCGCAAACCCGGCCTGCATTTCAAATTGCCGCTGGTTCAGGAAGTGCGTTATTTCGATCGCCGCATTTTATCGGTTGATCCGGCTCCCGAACAAATGGTCATCGCGAGTAGCCTGATTACGCGCCCCGAAGACCGCACCATTGAAAAAGTCGTTGCCGATACCGCCGCTGACGATGCGGCCCAAAACCCTATGGAAACAGGGAAGAAAAACGAAATCGTCATTCCGCCGATCGACAACGTAAGCGGCGAGCCGATCATCGTGGATTCGTTCGCGCGCTACCGCATCAACGATCCGTTGCAGTTCATGAAGACGCTACGCTCCATCGACAACGCCAACAAGCGCATCGAAAGCATCATCGACGAAGCGACCAGAACCGTTCTGGGCAAAACCACATTGAAAGAGCTTCTGTCGCATGACCGTGCGCGCGTCATGGCTGAAATCAACACGCGCCTGAACCAAAAAATAAAAGAAGACAAGATGGGCGTTGAAATCGTCGATGTCCGCATCGTCCGCGCCGACCTTGGCGAAGCGCTTCGTGATTCCACCGTCCGCCGCATGATCTCTGAAATGACCGAACGCGCCACAGAAACGCGCTCGAAGGGCGAACAGCTCGCACTTGAAATCCGCGCCACGGCGGAAAAAGAACGCACCGTCATCATGGCGGACGCTGAACGCGATGCACAGATACTACGGGGGGAGGGCGACAAGGCCGCCATCAAGACCTATGCGGATGCATTTAACAAGGATAAGGAATTCTATTCCTTCATGCGCTCTATGGAAGCCTACAAAACCACGTTGTCCGATCCGGAAACACGCCTGATCTTGTCCCCCAACAGCGACTTCTTCCGCTATTTCGACAAACGCAACTAATTCCCTCTCCTCTGCGTCATCAAAATTGTCGCGGATCGCCATTTTTGCGCCATCATCAGGACCGTAGAATTATGGGTATAGAGCCGCGTGTGCGTGTTTTTTGTGCCGAGTTGACCGAAAGCCCACCGCCGCCTAATGTGATTGGACCATTTATTTCTTCCGAAGGCATATCATGCAAAAACACCTGACGATTTTTTCCGCGTTGCTCGTTCTTTCTTCCGCCCTCTCGCCTGCCCTGACCTTTGCCGCCGATGAAGCTGTCATCGCCAAGCCCGAAGGTAAGACATCCCCTATCCCTCCGGGGGCGCCCGCGACCTTCGCCGATATAGCGCATGATCTGTTGCCTGCCGTTGTCAATATTTCCTCCACGCTCAAAGTCGGCGCGACGATTGATGAAGAAGGCATGGGTCTGGATAACGGGGAGGATGGACAAGGACAGGCCCCCGAAATACCGCAACTCCCTCCCGGCTCACCCTTTCAGGACTTCTTTGAAGAATTCATGAACAAGCACGGCGGACAAGGCGGCGGCGCGCAGCCTGCAATCCCGCCCGCCTCGCTCGGCTCCGGCTTCGTCATCGATGGCGAAAAAGGCTACGTCGTAACCAACAACCACGTCATCAAGGATGCGGACGAAGTGCGCGTGACCTTCGGCGACGACACGACGCTGGTCGCCAAAATTCTGGGCAAAGATGAAAAGATGGATCTGGCGCTGCTGCAGGTGCCGGTTGAAAAAGGCAAGAAGCTCGCCGCCGTAAAATTCGGTGATTCCGACAAGATGCGCGTGGGCGACTGGGTTCTGGCCATCGGCAACCCGTTCGGCCTCGGCGGCACGGTGACGGCCGGCATCATCTCCGCGCAGCAGCGCAATATCAACGCCGGACAATATGACGACTTCATTCAAACGGATGCTTCTATCAACCGCGGGAACTCCGGCGGCCCGATGTTCGATCTGCAAGGCGATGTGATCGGCATCAACACAGCTATCTTCTCGCCCTCGGGCGGTTCGGTCGGGATCGGCTTCGCCATCCCCTCTAACATGGCCAACACAGTCATCAAACAGTTGATCGAATACGGCAAAACCCGCCGCGGCTGGATCGGCGTGCGCATCCAAAGCGTGACCGAAGAGATCGCCGAAAGCCTTGACCTGAAAACCGTTCACGGCGCATTGGTGGCCTCTGTCACGCCGGGCGGGCCTGCAGAAAAAGCGAAACTGCAACCGGGCGATATCATCACCAAGTTCGACGGCAAAGAAGTCAACGCCATGCGCAACCTGCCGCGCATTGTTGCCGAAACGCCGATCGACAGCACGGTTGAACTGACCTTCTGGCGCGACGGCAAGGAAAAGACCGCCAAGATCAAAGTGGGTGAGTTGGAAAAAGCCGAAGAAACAGGCTTGCTGTCTGATGAACCGGCCAAAGAAGAAAAACCTGCTCCAGCCGCAACCACTGATCTGGCCAAGACAGGCCTGAGCGTTGGATCGGTCAGCGAGACCAGCCGCAAGACATTCAACATCCCGGCAGACGTCAAAGGGGTCGTTGTCATGAAGGTTGCCCCCACGAGCGACGCCGCGACGAAAGGACTTGAGCCTGGCGATGTCATCGTGGAAATCAACCAGCAGGCTGTGGATGCGCCCAAACAGGCCGCAGATGCCATCGCAAAGGCGGAAAAAGACGGCAAATCTTCCGTCCTTCTTCTGGTTAACCGCGAAGGCGATGTCCGCTTCGTGGCGCTGAAACTCAAGAAATAATTGCAATTTATCACCCTCGGGGCTATCTCCGAGGGTGATGAGCAAAAAAAACATCCATATCATTGCAGGCCCCACCGCCAGCGGTAAGTCCGCGCTTGCCGTGCGTCGCGCGCTGGAACGCGGCGGCGCAATTGTGAATTGCGATTCCCGCCAGATTTATTCGGAACTGCCAATTCTTTGCGCACAACCGACAAAAGACGAACAAAAGCTCGTTCCGCATCATCTTTACGGCACAATGCATCCCGATGACAATTGCTCCGCCGGCACATGGCGCGAAATGGCGATTCCCGTTATCGAAGAATTGCTGGAAAAAAAAATCATTCCCATCGTCACAGGCGGCAACGGGCTATACATCAAAACGCTGATCGAAGGCATCTCCCCTATTCCCGATGTGCCGGATGATATCCGCAAGATGGCGGTGGACTATCAGGCGCGCATCGGCAATCCGGCGTTCCATGCAGAACTGGCAAAGCGTGATCCGGAAACAGCTTCGCAATATCATCCCATGCATACGGCGCGGCTGATTCATGCGTGGGAAATATTCGAAGCCACCGGAAAGCCCCTAGCCTATTGGCAAAAACAACCCAAGGCCGCGCCGCCGGAAGATTGGCAATTCGACATCACGCTGGTCATGCCTGAACGCGAGACGCTTTATAAACGCTGTAATGATCGTTTCGAACGAATGCTAGAAGACGGCGCGGCGGAAGAACTGGAAGAATTCGATAAAAAGGTGGAGCGCGGCGAAATTTCAAAAGACTCCGTGCTTATCAAAACCGTTGGGGCCAACGGCCTCAGAGCTTGGCGTGATGGCCGGATTTCAAGGGAAGATGCGGTTAATCTTGCCCAGACCGAAACGCGCCAATACGCCAAACGCCAGACGACTTGGTTTAACAATCAAGTGAAGCCGCAAAAAAATATTGCCAAGATCGAAACTGTGGCGTAGCGTTAACCCCATGCAAAAGTCCGTCAACATTCTCGTCGTGCTTCTCGTGGTGCTCCTTACGGAGGCGCTATCGATCTGACGCGGGTTTTGACCAACAGCATCGAAGAGCGCCCCCTGAAGAAAGCTTCC
>QFQB01000010.1 GCA_003241475.1 Micavibrio aeruginosavorus | reverse complement strand
TAGCATCCGACATCTTCTGCGGCTCGTTCATAGGCGCGGCATTGTTCTGCGCGAAAGGCTTGACCAGATAGGGCGTGATAATAACCACCAGTTCCGATTCATTGCGCTGGAAGGAATCCGATTTCAAAAGATCACCCACCACCGGAATTTTCTTCACACCTGGAATTTCCGTGAGCGAGGAAACGGTGTCAGACTGCAACAGACCCGCAATCATCAATGTACCGCCGCTTGGCAGTTCCACGGTCGTATCGGCACGGCGAACATTAAAGGTTGGAACCGTTACGCCCTGCAATTGGAGGTTCTCATCATAGTTTGCCGACGATACTTCAGTCGTCATTTCCATGCTGATGCGGTTTTCGGACATCACAGTCGGGCGGAAGTTCAAGCTCACGCCGAACGGGCGGAATTCATAGACAAGGTTGCCGTTCCGGTCGAGTTCGGTCGGGATCGGCACTTCGCCGCCCGCGAGGAATCCGGCCTGCTCACCCGAAATGGCCGTCAGATTCGGCTCAGCCAGCGTGTTGACGATCCCTTCTTCTTCCAAAGCACGAGCCAAAAAGCTCATAGGACCAAAACTTCCGGAATTGTAATTCAAGGCCAGAACGCCAAGGCGTACGGGCGCAGTCAAACCAAGCCCTTGTGCAGCAGTCAAAGCTGTACCAACAGCGCCGATGCTACCGTCGAATTCGGTTTCAAGACCAAGATCTTTCAAAGCGGTTCTGGAAGCCTCGACGATCTTCACCTTCAACATAACCTGCTGCTCGCCGGCAACGGTCAGCATGTTGACCACGATTTCATCAATCGGACGGTTGTCCAGATTTTGAATTTCACCGGCATACTGACCGACAAGATTGGCAATACTGTTCGAAGTCGCGGGCGTCGACACATGGCCCGTGATGACCACTTGATCGGTCAGAGCTTTCACATGAACATCTTCGTTCGGGTAAAGCTCTTTAATCATATTCTGCAATTTATCAGTGTCCATCTGCACATGAACATTGATCTTGCGAAGCATATTGCCTTCTTCGTCGAGGACCATGATGTTGGTATCGCCAAGAGAGCTTCCTACCAAATAAAGCTGATTTGATTTAACGGCCATAACATCGACGATGCTGGGGTTTGCCACCAGAACGTCAGAGACATTGCCTTTCAATTCCACCATCTCGGCCTTACCGAGCATGATGTCCAAAATAGGATCGGCTTCAAGTGTTTTGGTTACCAGATCGGCCTTATCGGCAAACGCGTAGGATACCGGCACAACGCCAATCATCGCCGCTATAACGGTCGCAAAAATTACTTTCTTCAACATGGATGATCTCATTGTTGAACCCCTTCTTCCGTTCCCCCGGAGCCTTGCGTATTCTCACCAATCACACCGCCGTTACCGCCGCGTGGACGCACCTCTTGCACGCTGGCACCGTTGTAGATGCGCACAGGCCCGCCGCCACCCCCACCATTGCGGATGCGGGCGATATTTTGCATTGTCTTGCTAACTTCCATATCCGTCGTCATGGAAGCCGTATTGGAATCGTCATCATCGCCAAGCCCGCGCAAAGACAGCGTCAGATCGCCCATTTCAGAGGCAAGCGCGACTTTCTCCGCGCCTTTGGAATCAACCGCCAATGTCACCGTGCGGGCGATCTTGGCTTTGTCCTCGTTGCGCGAAGCCTCTTGGTCTACCGCAAGCACGCGGACGTTTTTCAAAATTGTTTCGGAAGAATGATTGTTCACGAAAGCGCTGGCTTCGGTATCGTCGCGGTCCAGAGAAACCTTGTACGTCATAATCACATCGACAAAATCGCCCGGAGAGATAAATCCACCCGCCATCGTATCGGCCTTGACCGGAATGGCAACGGCGCGCTGACCTTTTTCCAATGTCGCGGCCACAACATTGCCGCGCCCCTCTTTGAATGTGTAACTGCCCAGAACGGGCTGGCCTGCGGAAACTTTCTGGATCAAACGGCCCTTCAGCGCTTCATTGGCTTTATCGGCATCGGCTTTGCGCACGATCGCGCCGCTGAAGGCTTGGCCGGGCCAAGCCTGCCATTTCAGATCGCCCTCTTTCAGCTCCGCGCCAAGCGGTAAATCTTTTGCCGCCACAAGAACCATCGTCTTAGGCCCCGTGTCTTCGACCTTTTTGCCGCCCAGCGACGCCTGCACCAGCACGGCCACCAGAATGGCGACCACGAAACCTCCGGCGAGGACGATCAGAACATTTTTATTCATCTCAAGACTCCAATGTTCAAGGTTTCCCAAACTAGCGCGGGAAAGCCCATAGGCGGATTGATCAGGGAAGAAGACACAGAAATCGTTAGACTACACACCCCGAGCGTAGAGATTTTTGGTTAAGAAAAACCTAAAATACCCACGCACTCACCCATATATTGCGGCCCGCGCCACCTAGTTTTTAGTCCCAGCTTATGGTTGCTGGTTTTCCGTATATCCTGCCAAGAGGGCAAGTTTTTCCGGCGAGAAATAATCCAGCTGATAGAATGCAATGATCGCGCCAAAGACGATGGCGACCCCGTACGGCACCCCCATTTCGCCCTTTTGCGACCGCGCGATCCAGCTTCCTTCCGCAGGCTCTTTCACCAGTTGTTTTTTATTGAGCAGTTTTGTGGTCAGGCCGAGCACTGCCCCCAGCATCGACATATAAAACAAAAAGGCCGCAATCCCCGGCGCGCCGACCCAGAGCGCGAACGCGCTGCACAGCTTGGAATCACCAGCGCCGATAATCTTGAATGTAAAAAGAACGAAGGTCGCAACGAACACAGCCGCGCCCGACAAAAGATGTGATTTCCATGACGCGAAAAATTCCATGCCCTCGCCTGTGAAAAAATCGCCAAGGAAGGCAACGACGAACGTCAGCGCAATCCCGCCGGCGTAGATATTGGGAATGGTCATGGATTTGAAATCCGAGATGGCGGCAGCAAGGCCGAACCCCAGCGCCACGAGCATGCAAAAGACGATCAGGAACAAGATCATGAACAGTGCCTAACGATTGTGATTGTCTTACCGGAAAGTTTTCAAGAAAAGGCCCGCCAGCGTGTTTTGGTCTGGCGGGCCCTGTATGATTAAACCGTATTTATTCTTACGGAGCCGTGCCGTCCAGAGCGCCGGTCATATCGCCGAACAGAACTTCCAGACGATCACCGAATGCGAAAACACCGGCTACGATGGCAAGGGAAATACCGGCGGCAATCAGACCATATTCGATGGCCGTCGCGCCGTTTTCATCCTTCATGTATGTATTTTTCATGGCAAGCAATTTGATAAGCATTAGAAAAGTCTCCTTCGTTTGGTTTCCAACAAGTTTAGCTTTTTTGTTTTTTTATCATGGCTACGACAGAACGCCGTAGCACACCGTTATTCTTAGAATATACCATAACTTTTTAAAGAGTGGTTAAAAAAAGCGGCTTTTACTTCCAAAGCACAATGAATAGTCATAAAAAAATGCATTTTTATAATGAAAACATTTATATCAATTTTTATATAAATGCTTTTCTTTCTACTTATACTTGAACATTACTTGAATAACTAAAATAAATACTACAAATAACTTTGTAAAAATTCAAAAAATTTGTGAAATACGCCCCTAGAAACGCAAAATAAAAAAGAGGATTACTTGCGCAATCCTCTCCTTTTGTTGATTTCTACCGTCGCCTTTATTTAGACAAGTGCATATTGGCCAACTCTCGCGCAATGGTCTGGTAGACTTCCTGAAGTTTTGCCGTGGTCGGCGCGTCATACCACATGCTTGGTTGCGTCGCACATTGCTGGAACAGAGTCTTGGTAGCTGCGCTCACGCCATTGTCGAAGGTGATTGTATAAACGAGGACATGCTTGTCCCGCAACTCGTCGCACACATCCATCATCCGGTTGTTGAGCTTGGTATTCGTCATGTTGGCCGTGGCGGACGGACCATAGGCCGAATAATAGGAGTGGACCTCGTTGGTGCCGTCCGTCATCAGGATGATGGTTTTCTGCCAATCCTCGTCATCCCACGCGGCGCCTTGCTCGAACGGGAAGTCCGGCGAAATCATGCGGTATCCCCACACGAGTCCGACGTTGATATAGGTATTTCCTTCGGCCTTCAGTAGCTTCAGGTTATCGGTCAGGGTTTTTTCATCGTTCGTCATCGGTGTCACGGGCGTCTTAGGGCAATTGTAGTTCTGGTCGCGGTTGGCCGTATAGGTATAGTTGGGCGACTTGCCGCTTCTGGTCGTATCGCAATTCGGGATCACCGCGCCTGTGCTGGTACGGCAATAACGGTACATATCCCATGGACCTTCATGGTCTTGCGTATCGGTCGGCGATGCCCCCTCAAGGATACACCCACCCCATTCTTTTGTATCGGTTGTGCTGTATTTCAGTTTGCTGGGATTGTTGACGAAATTATCGCTCAGCCCCGTCGGCCCGACATTCACCGAAGAACTGAATGGAACAAGGCCGATCCTTAAATCTTCCGGATCACTCACGCGGTCGAACATCGTGGTCACAAACAGATCTGCCGCCGATTTCAATGCATCGATCCTTGTGACACCGTTATTCTTGGTGGCCATGGATCCCGTCACGTCCATGACGAGTACAACCTCCATGGCTTTGACTTCCTTGGTCACTTCCGCATCGACCTGCACATTGACTTTGTCCTTGCCAAGAATATGACCGAACGCTGGTTTCAGTTCGGCATTGGCTATCACGTATAGCTTGTCTTCGGAGTTTTGGATCTGAATATCGGTATGGAAACCCACTTTTCCTTCGGGATAGTTTGCATCGATGAAATCCTGCACTTTTTGTTCAATAACATTTTCGTCATCTGTCGGCGTTGCTGCCGCAGCGAGAGCCGCCGCATCCAGCGCATGGGAAAGACGTTCGCGTACAAGATAACTTTGTCCGACGTCGACGGACAAACCTACCGATGTCACGAGCAAAGGCACCATCATCCCGAACCAGACGGCGGCGACCCCTTTTCGGTCTTTTATAAAATTCCATGCCGATTTTTTGGACATACCACACCTCCCGCACCGCCGTTATGACGGGCAATCCTCGCAGGCAACGGTTGAACTCCGGCGTCCGCGAAGGAACGCAACTTCCTGCATATTGATTTGGTCAACCACAAAATGTGTAAAAAACGGGTCGTATTTATAAACGGTCGTCACGACAACCACACCTTCACCCGCTTGCCCCAACCCTTCGGTACTTGCTACGGCCGCTGCGTTGGGACTCATATTCTTCGTCACACGCCACAAAACATCCGGGTTGCCATCTTCATCAAATTGTACGCTGGCGATATCATAACCGAATGTTTCCGTCCGGTATGGTTCCAACGCAAGTTCTCCGGCCTTGATGATGTCTTCTAGGCCATCAGGAGTAATGCTACGTTCACGTGTCACAAGATCGCCGATAATTTGCGACGCACCGATCGTTTTCTGGTTCACGATAATTCCCTGCCCGAGATCATAAACGCCCATCAAAAGGGTAATCATCACAGGCATCAAAATTGTCGTCTCGACAAACGCCGTCGCGCGCTCTTCCTGAATGTAGCGTCCAAATTGAAGTTTTCTTGCCGCCTTTTCTAACCAAATTCTCATTCGTATGGCTCCGTCTGCAAAACGATGGTTGAAATCATCGTGCGTTTTCCGCCTGTAGCATTGGACAGAACAGGCTTCATCAGCGGCGTGCGGATCGGATAGTTATAGACCACACGTACCAGAACCACATCGTTCTCGACACCCGGATCGAACGGCGTATCCGTCAAGTTTCCATCCGCATCGAAAACCGGAGGCATATCGTCAGCATCTGAAAAGCTGGGAAGTTGCTGTACCTGGAACTGAATCCTGGAACACGGAATCAAAAGTTCCGCAAAACCGCAGACAGCATCGCGAAACATCGTTTCCGTCCCACCTGCCTGTTGTATCTGCCCCGTTCGGATCAGGCGCGACGCCGTAAACGTTGCCTCCTGGAGCATGCTTTGCGACGTGAACATCAACGCCATTTCAAGAATGCCGATGGTCATCAGCACGAACGGGAATCCTACCAGACTGAATTCCACAGCCGTGGCGCCTTCATCCCGCTTCCACCATGTTTTGAGTAGCAACCCCATAAATTTTATTCTTTTTTATTTTTAATTTTATAGAACCCCAGTATGACGAAAAGCATGGCGGCTTTTTTAAGGACCGCACATGCTTTCGTTCATTCCAGTATAGAAAAACCGTGTTAAGGAAGGTTTAAGAAGAAGACTGATCATGGCCTTTTGCGGGAATTTCCTCCTTGGGGAAACCGTATTCATCAAGCGGAATGGTTCCCGTTACCTCAACGCCCCAACGTTCGATCAATTGCGCTTGCTGTTTTTTTATTTCTTTCGTACGGCCTTTTGCCCGTTGAACCATTATGGATGAGACAATGCCTGTCATAGCCCAATCGATCATATAGCCGACACCCGCTGCCAGATACATCACAACAATCGTTCTTGGCTGTACGACATAAGAGATAGCCGTATGCAGATCATTCCCACGCTTAAAAATTTCCAGCGCAAAAGGCGCACATCCTGCAAAATTAATTGCACCTATCGTAAGCGTCCTGACTTTCCCCTTGGTCCGGTCAACAATCGCCGCAACAATCGTTGGAATCATCCCGACAATCAGCAAAATGGCAACAGCCCAGAACATGATCCCAAGCAACAGGCCCATGATTAAAAGGATATGGACTCTCCAACCGACCGACTTTTTCTTTTTCTTAGCCATCCTGTTCCTACAGGCCTCCGGGGTTAAAAGACGTAAATGCCAGTACAAGTATAATCAGCATAGCCAAAACGGCTGAAACCAGGGCCGCCGCCTGTGATCCTTCTTCTTTGCCGTAGTTTTCCTCATTTTGCAGATCGCGTTCTATATCATGCACCTCGACTTCAAGATCATGATGTTTTCGCATGGCTCGGCGAAATTCGGCATTGTCTTCCTGATAGACTGAAGGATCGTCAAACAGGCCTATCAATTTGGGAAGATCGCCGCTGTCCACCAATCGTTCGACCTTCTTTTTCAATTCAATGCGCAATTCGCGGTCATGGAAACGTTCGTAAATCGGCTCCAAATTGTCTGAAATCCACTTCGCTATCCCCGGAAACCTGCCCAGTTGCGATCGTTTTTGTATCGTTGCGACGATTTTCATTTCCGCTAAAATTCTTCTATAGGATTCCAGCGCATTCAGATCATGCATATAGGGATCTATATTCTTGCGATCCTTGACCAGAAGATATGCGACGCTATGACGGTCGAAGAACATTGCAGGACGGCTTGGCAAATACGAAAGTTTTTCAAAAGCATTCAGCATGTCCTCGGGCGTTCGCACATAGTACTTGCTCAACTTTTCCGAAAGACAGGGCGTCTCCGGGCACAAGGAATAGATGCATCGCTCAAGCCCCGTTCCCAATCCTTTTTGCCGCAAGAATGCGCGCGCGCCATCAAAGCTGGAAATAAGCGTACCGACATCGGTCACGCCGTTCGGTTGCGCATCAATCCATTGTGTAACGAAATAGGACATGAAGAAATCGATATACGTTTGCAGGTCGCGCTTCATGATAAAGGCCTCGGTCAAGGCCGCTCCAACCGCTTCGGGAAACAAATTGATGGACTTGTAACGGATAGGGCCTTCGGGATGCAATGCGATGGCAACACGTGTTGCCAGTTTCTCGTTATATCCCGCCCCTTTACCGGCTTCCTCGGCTTCGGACACAGCTGATTCAAGCCTTGCCACCGCCGCCTTGTCGTCAAGCGCGCGAACCATCCATTGTTCCATTTCGCCGTTTTCAACAATCGTGCGCGCTTCAGCCATATCTTTGCTCAAATCACGCGCCAACAATTCAGGCCGTAAATACTTCTCGCCTTTGAAAAGCAAAGGCCTATTGGCTTTCGGACGACGCATCGCCTGCTTGGGACTGAGGCGGCGTCCGTCCATCCACAAAAGAACGCCATCGATCGTCCAGCGGTCTTCTGCATCATCTTGCAAAAGCCCGCGCAACAATTCGAGCACGGCGCCGCTGAAACGGTCGCGTCCCAGCAAAGCCATATAGGTCCCCTCATCGAGCTTCCTTTCGATGATTTCATTGTCATCAAGCCCTTCCATCGGATCGTGATGGCGGAGCATCATGGCCAACGTCACGCCAAAGGCGTAAAGATCATCGGCAAAGGTGCCCGTGCCCCTGCCGATCGGGCTGGCAAGCGCGCGTTCGATCGGAAGATATAAAACCGACTGGTTGTAGGCGACGGGTAAGGTCAGGCAATCGCCGAGCAAAACCCGCTCGAAAACTTTTTCACCGCCGTCGTATAAATTGGACGGACGGATACGTCCGTGAACAATTCCCTTATCACGTAAGTCGGCGAGCGCATTGACCATGGGGCGAATGACCGCATTCATCATGTAGTCGGGCTTCAATCCCATGCCGCCGCGCGTGTCGTTGGGCATGACAACGTTGCCGAACTTGTTCTCGTAGATAAAACAGTATTTTTCGCGTCCTTCGGGAGCCCAGTGCACGGGACCTGTCGCAATGATGGGCGGCAGGGCCGAATTGGCGATGGATGAATAGGCCGGCGCTTTGTCCGCCCGCGGTATCAAATGGTCTTCGCAGATATAGGCCACAAGGCTGGGGGGGGCGCGGTCGACTCCGCGCGCGGAATAGGCCTTGATGGGACCGTTGTCGTATTGCGGCAACCTATTGCCCGAATAAATCGTGATGCTGTCGTTGAAAATCACATCGCCGGAAAGCATTTGCTTGCCGGTCGGGGGGGCCGCAGAAGGCGGCGGCGGCGCTTCCGCATTAGCGGCAATATTCGCCTTATCCTCCGGTTCATTCTGAACCGTGACGTCTGACATGAACTTTACTGACCTGAACGCGGTTAAAATATTAGAATGCCCGAATAGGCTTAACCAATTGTAAACCGCTTCGCCCCAAAGGCCAAGAATCTTAGAAGATCATCCCAGAAACGGATCATGCATCAGGATGGTGTCGTCACGATCCGGAGAAGTGGACAGCAATGTTACCGGCGCTTCGATCAGTTCCTCGATCAGCTTTACATATTTTACCGCCGTCGCGTTGAGATCGCCCCAGCCGCGCGCGCCATAGGTGCTTTCGGACCAACCCGACACCGTCTGGTAAATCGGCTTCACATTCGCCTGATGAACCTGGCTGGCAGGGAAGTAATCCAGTTTTTCGCCATTCAACTCGTAGCCGACGCAGATTTTCAACTCGTCCAGACCGTCCAAGACATCCAGCTTCGTGAGCGCGATCCCATCGATACCCCCGGTTTTAATGGCTTGACGGACCATGACGGCATCGAACCAGCCGCAACGACGCTTGCGGCCCGTCACCGTGCCGAACTCATGCCCCTTCTCGCCGATCCGGTCGCCGATCGCATCGAACAGCTCGGTCGGGAACGGTCCCGCACCCACGCGCGTGGTGTAGGCTTTGGTAATGCCCAGAACATAGCCGACCGATTTCGGACCGACGCCTGCGCCCACGGCAGCCTGCGCCGCAACGATGTTCGACGAGGTTACATACGGATACGTGCCGTGATCGACATCGAGCATGTGCCCTTGCGCGCCTTCGAACAAAACCTTCTCGCCCTTGATTTTGGCATCGTCAAGACGCTTCCATACCACACCCTTGTAGGCCAGAACCTTGTCGGCAATCTTCATAAGATTGTCGTAGATTTCATTGCCGTCGATCTCGGCCCAGCCGAAGCCGCGCATCAGCGCGTTGTTGTAGGCCACCAGAGTCTCCAGCTTTTCCTTCACGACCTGCGAATGCTCCAGATCGCAAACGCGCAAACCGCGACGGGCGACTTTATCCTGATAGGATGGACCGATGCCACGTCCCGTTGTGCCGATTTTCTTTTCGCCGCGCGCTTCTTCGATGGCTCGGTCGATGTGGCCGTGCACCGGCATGATCAGCGACGCGTTTTCCGCGATCATCAGATTTTGCGGCGTGATCTCTACGCCCTGCGCGGAAACTTTTTCGATTTCGGACAAGAACGCCCACGGATCAATCACGACGCCGTTGCCGAGGATGGACAGCTTGCCCTTGCGCACGATACCGGATGGAAGAAGGGAGAGTTTATACGTCACGCCGTCGATGACCAGCGTGTGGCCCGCATTGTGTCCGCCTTGAAACCGGACGACGACATCGGCGCGACTGGACAGCCAGTCAACGATCTTGCCTTTGCCTTCATCGCCCCACTGGGAGCCGACCACCGCTACGTTTGCCATAAATAAACCCTCTAAACCCGTTGTTTTTCCTTTGAGTGTTTAGGCGAAGATCGCGGCTTTGCCAACCTATTTCGGCCAAAGTAACGATAGGCAAGCTATGGGCAGAATACCTTGTAATCCGTACCTGCGCTGCGGGCCGCTTTCCAGCCCTTGTAATGCGCGCCAAGGAAACCCGGTTCACGGCAATACACTTCGCCCACCGTTCTGCCAATCACATCGGACGGAGCATAGAAGTCGATTACAGGACGCCGCGCGATAGCCGCCTGTTCAATACGGCCTTGCACATTTTTACTTACGACCCCATTGGCATAAGGAACGCCAATTGCCAGAGTGCTAGCCGCAACAAAGGCATCCATTGCAGTCGGCTTTGCCAAAGTGCGCAAAAAACCACCGATAGGTTCATAGGTCTTGGCAGATTTCAACATAGCGGTAACCAACTTGTATGTCGCAAACATTGCAACGGGAACCGAAGCGCTCGCAAAGGTAGCACCCAAATCGGTATAAGACCCTTGCCTGGCCGCCATATCTATGCGTTTAACACCTGCAAACATATAACCGGCATTGGCTATGGCTGTGAGGCCCACCGCATAAACATACAACGTCTGCCGCTTGAGATTGTTGATGTAAGTTTGAATGTCTTGATTATTATCGATTGCAGTCATGACATACTCTCCATTGTTCCAAAACAGGTTTAGATTAATCAAAAAATTATGTCAATATCGTGCGAATTACATTCTTACGCAAACTTATTTCGGCAAAACCTTGGGAGCGTCAGCCTTCTTGGGTCTGCCGCGCGGCTTCACCGCCTTAGGCTTTGCGTTTTCCGCCTTTTCGGCCTCATGCGCGGTCTCTTTTCGAAGCCACGCAGCTTTGCCGCTTCTCTTGTCGAACAATGCCTGCGCAAGCTCAAGCTCGACACCCTTCACGACGGCGAATTCCTTGGACAAAAGATCCAGCGCAATATCCCCGAACTCGATGGCGTGGCCGCCCATGGGATGCTCGGCCGCGCGTCCATAGCTTGTATGAACGATCTTCAGCAGCGCTTCGGGCGAATTGCTTTGTAGCAACGCATTGAAAAAATCCTGCTGCTTGCTTGGAATAGGCGGAAGACCTGCCTTGTCCGCCTTGCTCGGGTTTGCCATGCGCGAAAACAGGTAATTCATTTCTCTGTAATTCATCACATGACGCGCGCCGGAACGCTCAACGCGGCCTTCGGGCACTTGCCGCGTTTTCAAAGGCTCGAAGTAATCCTCGAAATCCATCAAGGGCACTTTGCGCCCCGAGATATCTATATTCTTAACCCCGTTGCAAATGACGGGGCCGCTGCGGGGAAAAACATAGAGATAATCTTTTTGATATGCTTGCGCGAACACCGGCGCCAGTTTCTTCTCGCCCGACAAAGGCGGCATTTCTTTTCGCGTTCTTTTGATGCCCAACATAGTAAACTCTCCTTCACAAAGGCCTTTATTTGCAGACCGTCTGCACTCCTTGATCCTGCAGGGCTTTTATACTTTTCCAATCGGCGTCCGCGCCTACATCCTGACGTTTTGCCGCAGACAACGGCTTCGCCGCCTGCAGCACCGTGTCCATATAAAGAGTGAAGCCGGCGGCCGTTTCCGCCCCGCCGCCCATGCCGGATTCATACCGTCCGCCGCGCCCCAGCTCGCCGCGCACGCCTGCGGCAAAGAGCGTAAAGCTCACGCCCGTCTGGTACTCGAACCCACGGCGCTCCAGGGTGTCGATGGTGATCTGCACATCGTTCAATCCGTAGACATCCAGCGCCTCGCGCAATTCTTTTGCAACTGTCAGCAATTTCTGCACATCCGCTTTCGCCTTTTCCGGTAACGCGATTTTGACCAGCTCCTTTTGCGCGTGATCGGCCGTTCCTTCATGGTCAAGCAACTGAACGATCAATTCCGCCGCCTTGCCTCCCAGCGTTGCGATAGAATCCCGATCGTGTTTTTCGATCAGGCCGGCCAGCGCCTCTTGCTCGTCCGCGCCGACACCTAGCCCTTCGTATAGATGCGTCAGCAACGTTGGCATGGTCAGGTCAATGGACAATGATGCAATACCTGCGCCCGCCAATGCCTTCAACGCCACCAAGGGCACTTCTACATCGGCCATGATGCTATCGACACCGATCAACTCGCATCCGACCTGACAGAACTGGCGCTCGGGACGAAGCTGCGTGCCGTTCACGCGCAAAACATCCGCCGCGTAGGACAAGCGCAGCGGGCGCGGCGTTTTTGCAAGGCGCGTCGAGGAAATGCGCGATATCTGCGCCGTCACATCGGCGCGAACGCCCATCATGCGTTGCGAGACCGGGTCCATCAAACGGAATGTCTGGCGCGCGAGGCTTTGTCCCGGACCGCCGCCCAGCAAGCTGTCTTCGAATTCGACCAGCGGCGGTTTGACGCGATCGTATCCGAACGCGCTGAAATCCTTCATGAAGGAGGAAATGACCTGCGCTTCCTGCTCGGCTTGCGGCGCGAGCAGATCGAGAAGTCCGTTGGGCAGAAGCGATGGGTTGGCCTGTTTCATAGCAATACTCTCGTCCGTTTTTTCTAGCTTCCGGTTTTACTCTTGTCGAATTTTTTGAAGAAACTTGTCTGCGGCAGTTCGCCGAGCTTGGCCATCGTGCGCATTTCTTTAGCCGCCAGAAGGGTTTTCAGAGCCTCTTTCCGGTTGTATTGCGTGGCGATGTTGACGGCCGTGCGGCCTTGGGGATCGCGCGCGTCAAGATCCGCGCCGTCCATTACCAGCAAACGTATGGCGTAGCAATCGCCTTCCTTCGCCGCCATCCAGAGCGCTTTTTCCTTTAAACCCGCGGGCGGCGCGGACGTATTGACCGTGTGCTGCGCGATATCCGCTTTGGGCGCGGTCAGTTCCTGATCCGGATGAAGCGGCTGCCTGCTTATGGTTTGCTCGGGAATATCACTTATCATACTCGGGCTTTGTGTCGTCATGGCTTGCTCCAGCTCGTCTATGGCCTCGATCGTGTTGGCGACATCGCTGCGCCCCGCGTCTTTTGCGCCCGTTTTCATCCCCGCGCGGCGATAAAACCGCACGCCGAAACTTACACCCTTCACACCCTTCATCCCGCGGCCTTTTCTATCACGTCGCACAAATCGCCGACGATCTTTTGAATTTTCTTTTCATCGTCCCCTTCCGCCATCACGCGGATCAGAGGCTCAGTTCCCGATTTTCTAATCAGGAGGCGTCCGTTGTTCAGCAACGTTTTTTCAGCCGCGCCGATCGCGCTTTTCACGCTTTCATCATCGAGCGGCTTTTTCGATGGATCGAACCGTACGTTTTTCAAAAGCTGCGGCAGAGGCTCGAACAATTTGCAAACCTCGCTCGCCTTCTTGCCGGATTTTTGAATGACGCCCAGAACCTGCATTGCTGCCAGCAAGCCGTCGCCCGTCGTGCCGAAATCGGACAAAATGATATGCCCAGACTGCTCGCCGCCAAGGTTGAACCCGCCGCTTCGCATGCGCTCGACCACATATCGGTCGCCCACCGCCGTGCGCTCCAGCTTGATTTTCTTGGATTCCAGAAATCGCTCGAGGCCGAGGTTCGACATCACCGTAGTCACCAGCGTGTCATGCGCCAATGCGCCGCGCTCTTTCATGCTAACGGCCAGCAGCGCCATCAGCTGGTCGCCGTCGATCTTGCGGCCCGTCTCGTCCACCATGATAAGACGGTCGGCATCCCCGTCCAGCGCGATGCCCAGATCGGCTTTTTCTTCGACAACTTTCTTTTGCAGGTTTGCGACATCCGTTGCGCCGAACCCGTCATTGATATTGCGGCCATCGGGACGGTCGCCGATACTGACAACATCCGCTTCAAGCTCCCACAGCAATTGCGGCGCAATTTTATAGGCCGCGCCATGCGCGCCGTCCACTACGATGCGAAGCCCCTTCAGGCTTTCGCCCTTGGGCATGCCGCCTTTCAAAAATTCGATATAGCGTCCGCCCGCATCGTCGATGCGGAACGCCTTGCCGATCAAATCCGGCGAAGGCAGCAGCTCGTTCTGGTCCATCTCCAGCGCGGATTCGATTTCCAGCTCCAGCGCATCAGACAATTTATATCCGTCGCTTCCGAACAACTTGATCCCGTTGTCCTGATACGGGTTGTGGCTGGCCGAGATCATCACGCCGATATCGGCGCGCAACGAGCGCGTCAGCATGGCGATGGCGGGGGTCGGCACGGGGCCGGTAAAAATCACTTCCATCCCCATCGCGACAAACCCCGACGCCATGGCTTGTTCCAGCATATACCCCGACAGGCGCGTATCCTTGCCGATCACCGCGCGGTTCATCACATTGCCCTTTTGCTTGGCGCGCAGGACATAGGCCGTCGCCATGGCGACGCGAAGCGCCATGTCGGCTGTCATGGGGGGGGTGTTGGCTTTGCCGCGGATGCCGTCGGTGCCGAAATACTGCCTGCGATTCGAACTCATAGAATTGTTTTTAAACCAAAATCGGCCTTTCGGCCATAAAAGTTAACGGCACACGTCTTTGTTTGACATAATTATCACAAACCGTTAGAGTGCCCTGATGTCAGGAACATTAACTATGCAAATCATCGAAGCCGACTGGCAAGACAAAATAGCGTTACACAGTGTTGCAATGGACCATGCGTTCCAGGCCGCCGTCAGCGTGCCCCCCGGTGACGAACACACCAAACGCTGGGACACGTACGAAGCCGTCAGCGCAGATTTTCTGGGTTATCTCGGCACGCATTTCGAATCGGACCAAGGCTTCGACGATTTTTTAAAATCCCAGGCATCGGCCATCTATCAGGAAAACGGCTATAGCTTGCGCAGTCTGCAAGAAGACTGGCCGGATTTTTATCCAGTAGACGATACCATTCCGCGCGCGGAACTCGCCCTCTCGCGCTACAAACGCATCTACAAGGAAATTGTCGAAGATCTTGAAAGCAACCGCCAACCTTTGAAACTTGCAGGCAAACCGCAAAGACTTTCATTGCCCGCCCCGTAAGCCTAATTTGCTGAAAATAAATCGTAACTGGCAGACCGGCAAACCGGTCCACATCCAGCGCCATTGGGTATGAGTGTCTGATACTGCGGCACGATGGTGCGCGTGACCATTGTGCGGTAATTGCGCGCCACGCGCACGATCACCTTGTTCGGCTCTTCATTGATTTTGATGCCGCCGATGGCGTGCTGATCTTTCGGCAAGGCGCAGCCGCTTTCGATGATCGTCACATCCTTGTCGTCGCAATAAAAAGTCGGCCCGTCTTCGCACGCATTTAACGGCAACTCGCCGCGGCAGATCACCTTTTTATAATCAAGCGCCAAAGAGATTTCGTACTGCCCGTTCTTCCACTCCTGCGCCGGATCGACCGTGAACGAAATCCCGTTCTCGCATCCCATTTCGGTGCAGGCGCGTGTTTGGGCATGGGCCACAACAGGAAGGAAAAACGCGAACAGGAAAAAGAAAAGACCCGCTCGCATCGTAATTAAACGCCTTGCGTTTCCGGACCGCTGAAATTGCTACCGCCCGTGGAAGGCACGGAGGATCGCGGACCTGTGTTCACAGGCTCGTCCGATGTATCGCGCAAGATCGGCTCGCCGCGAAGCAATCCCTTGATCTCGTCGCCCGAAAGCATTTCATACTCCAGCAGCGCCTTGGCCACCGCATGCAACTGCTCGATATGCGTGGTCAGGATTTCCGTTGCCCGCGCATACGCCGTCTGGACGATCTGCTTGATCTCCGCATCGATGATCGCCGCCGTATCGTCGGAAAGATTCTTTGTCTGCGAGACGGAATGGCCGAGGAACACTTCCTCCTGATTGGCGCTGTACAAAATCGGGCCGAGCTTGTCGGACATACCCCATTCGGTCACCATGCGGCGGGCCATATCGGTCGCCATGCGGATATCGGAGCTTGCGCCCGTCGTCACTTTTTCCGCACCGAAGATAATCTCTTCGGCAATGCGTCCGCCCATGGCAACGGCAAGATCGGCTTTGAGTTTCGCTTTGGAAATAGAGATGCGGTCGCCTTCGGGAAGACGCATAACCATACCCAGCGCACGGCCGCGCGGAATGATCGTCGCTTTGTGAATGGGGTCAGATTCTTCCTCATGAAGCGCGACAACGGCATGACCGGCTTCGTGATAGGCGGTGAGCTTTTTCTCGTTTTCCGTCATGACCATGGATTTGCGCTCGGCGCCCATCATCACTTTGTCTTTGGCGTCTTCGAATTCGCTCATGCCGACGACGCGCTTGCCGCGGCGGGCGGCCAGAAGCGCAGCCTCGTTGACCAGGTTGGCAAGGTCCGCGCCGGAAAAACCGGGCGTTCCGCGGGCCAGCGTGGAAGCGATCACATTTTGCGCCAGCGGCACTTTTTTCATGTGGACGCCCAAGATGCGCTCGCGGCCCTTGACGTCGGGAAGCGGCACGACGATCTGGCGGTCAAAACGCCCAGGACGCAACAGCGCGGGGTCCAGTACATCGGGGCGGTTGGTGGCAGCGATCAGGATCACGCCTTCATTGGCTTCGAACCCGTCCATCTCCACCAGCAGCTGGTTGAGCGTTTGTTCGCGCTCGTCATTGCCGCCGCCAAGTCCGGCGCCGCGATGACGGCCCACAGCGTCGATCTCGTCGATAAAGATAATGCAGGGCGCATTTTTCTTCGCCTGCTCGAACATATCGCGCACGCGGGAAGCGCCGACGCCGACGAACATCTCCACGAAGTCGGAACCTGAAATCGTAAAAAACGGCACGTTGGCTTCGCCGGCCACCGCGCGCGCGGTTAGCGTTTTACCCGTACCCGGAGGACCAACGAGCAAAGCGCCTTTGGGAATCTTCCCGCCAAGACGCTGGAATTTTTGCGGGTCTTTCAGGAATTCGACGATTTCCTGCAATTCGACTTTGGCCTCTTCGATGCCTGCGACATCCTCGAATGTCACGCGGCCGTGTTTTTCGGTCAGCAGTCTGGCGCGGGATTTGCCGAACCCCATCGCGCCGCCGCCGCCCTTGCCCTGCATCTGGCGCATGAAGAAAATCCACACGCCGATCAAAAGCAGCATCGGGAACCACGAGATCAGAATACCCATGGCGCTGATTTTTTCTGGATCTTCCGCTTCGGCGGTGATTTTTACGCCCGTGCCGTTCAAGCGGTCCACGACATTTTCATTGGCCGGAATGCGTGCCTTGAAAGACTCGCCGCCCGACGTGAAATGCCCCGCCACTTCCTGCCCCTTGATGGTGACATCGGAAATGCGGCCCGCTTTGGCTTCGGCCATAAAATCGGAATAGGCCATCAGCTCGGCGCGGCCGCCGGAGTTACTACCCGTCTGTGCTCCTTGAAAAATATTGAACAAAAACACCATCATAAAACCGATGGCGAGCCAGAACATCAGATTGCGACCGAAACCGTTCACTGCGATAAATCCCTTACAAAAACGCTAAAACTTGTATTATTCCAAACATCTTAGGAGGAAATAGCTTGGATGTCCAAACAAACAAGCCGCTTTCCTTGCCATATTGCATTTAAAAACAGGCCGAATTAAGGCTTCATTTTTTGCGGCGCGGCGGGGGCTCCGGGCAAATTCAGAATACCGCCGGATGTTTGCGGCGCATTCTCCATCTTCTCGAACGTGTAGTACAGCTGATAGAACATGCCATCGAAATAACATTCAAGCACAAGGCGCACGTTCCCCTTGAAGCGCCATTCCGTGTAAAAACGCAAATCTTTGGACAGCAAAGCCCTGCCCCAGAATTCCGGATAATCGTAATACTTCTTGTTTTTCCACTGCGGCGCTTCGAGCGCGGGCTCGCCGTAAGCCTGCTTCAGCGCCGCATACTCCGCATAATAGTCGTTTACGATGGATTGGGCGTTGGGGTAGGTATATTCAACGTAGGAATACTGAATGCGCCATAACTTGTTGCTTCTGAAATCATATTCGAACAGGCGGCGGAAATAGTCCGGCTTGGACAGGTAGAACAGCTTGTTCCCCTCTTCCTTGTAGAAGGCGAGCTTTTCGTATTTGAGAACGTCTTCCTTGCCCACGCCCATCACAAAGCCGCGGAACATGAAATCGCGCAACGGCGTCCGCTCCGTCGAAGGCGTCAGCGAAGGAACGGCTGGAGCGGGCGCGGCGGGCGCCGCCGGATTTTGCGCAAATGCAGGGGCCGATAGACCGGCCAGCAATCCTGAGATCATCAAAAAGCGCCGCATGGAAAAAATCATTCCTTTCCAATCCATAATGTCTCATTTTTGCGGTCGAGCGCAAACAAACAGCCGCCGAGCGTTGCGCTTTTAAAGACGCCGTCGCGCAGGATGCGTTCCAGAAGCTGTTCCTGACGCTCCATGCGCGGGGCGTAATCGGCGTCGGGACGCAAGACATCCATCGCCGTTTGCATGACGCGTAAAACCAGTTCTTCCTGCGCGCCTTTCAAAAGCCTGTAATCAAAAAGAAAACCTTCTTCCTGCTCTTCCACGCAGGCGCGCACGAAAAGCTCGTGCGACAAATCTTCCAGCGCGGCTTTTGCGCGCGCCAAACGGCGGGCGGTCGTAGCAAGACGCTTCGCGCTCAAACCTTCCTGCTCCAAAACCTCTTGCGTAGCGCGCAGGCGCGGCCGCATGTAGTCCGTGTTTTCATTTGTCGGATCATTGACGTAGGGAATGTTGTTGCGCTGACACAACAACAGCAATTCACTCTTTGGAATATCGAGAAGGGGACGTAGCAAGCGCACGCCGTTCAACTCGGAAACGGGGCGCATACCCGCAAGTCCGTCAAGGCCGCTTCCTTTGGTCAGGCGGATCAGGAAAGTCTCGGCCTGATCGTCTTGCTGGTGAGCAACGAACAGATGCGCGATGTCGCGGCGCTTCATATCGTCCGTCATCAAGCCGTATCGCGCGGCGCGGGCCGCTTCCAGAATCCGGCTGTCGGGCTTCTCTCCCTCCCAGCGCAGGATGTGATGATCGACGCGGTGCCAACTTTTCACCCATTCTCCAACCTGCGCGGCCTCTTCCGCGCTTTCAGCGCGTAACCCGTGATCGACCGTATAGGCAAGAATACTGAATCCATCTGTCTGCCCACGATGCGATAGCATCCATAAAAGCGCCATGGAATCCGGCCCGCCCGATACGGCGACGGCGATGCTACGCGGACGATCGCCGCGCAAAACAGCGTCAAAACTTTTGTCGAACAGCGCGATGGTTTCGGAAAGATCGGACATGATTTCCGTTTTTACAGTAATTTTAAAGAATCGTCTTGCGGATTATGCGCCGCAACCGAGCGTGGACATTTCCTGCTCGCCGCGTTTGAGAACAGGCTCGGGACCTTTGGGATATTCTTTGCGTAGCTGGCCGAGCGCAATGCAGGCATTGTCCTTCTCGCCCTTGCCGGCGAGCGACATACCGAGCTTGAGCAGATTGTCCGCGCCTTTCGGGCCGCCCGGATATTTCTGATAGGCCTCTGCAAAGGTGCGCGCGGCCTTGTTGTAGTCCTTGCGCACATAATATGTCTCGCCCAGCCAGTAGAGCGCGTTGGGCGCCAGCGCGTGGTCGGGATATTTCTTCATGAAGGCGGCGAAGGTCTTTTCGGCCGACGCATAATCCTGCGCCTTGATCTGCGCGAAGCCCTGCTCGTACAAACCAGCGGCGTCGGTGCTACCCAATTCCCCGCCCGTCACATCTTCGCTCGCGGCGGCATTGGCATCGGGCTGCAGAGCGGCAGGCGTCCCGTCGGGCGCGGTCGGCGGGATGACGTTCGGATCATTCGTCGGGCTACCGCCCGCATTGGGCTGCGTCGGCGTCATGGCCGGAACATTGCCCATGGGCGTCCCGCCGGCCAGTTTCGCGTCAATGGCATCAAGGCGCATGCGGGCGTTCTGCTCCAGCGCATCCATTTTCTGCTGGAGTTGCTGGGTGTCGTATCCTTGCTGTTCGACCTTGCCGGTCAAATCGCGAAGATCGTTTTCAATGCGGCCGAGACGGACTTCGAGATCAGCGGTCGCGCCGTTGTCGGCGGCCGACGGCGGCGGTGTTTCGCCCTTGTAGACCGCACGGTTCAGCGTATCGACATCGTTTTCGATGCGTTTAAGGCGGTTAAGGACATCGGAATTTTGCGCATGGGCAACAGGTACGAGGAATGTAAAGCCCAAAAGACCGCAAAGGCACAAAGGAAGGATCCTCTGTGCCGATGCTTGTTTCTTAAAACGGTGGACGGAACCGCTCATAATATCAAACGTCTTTCAGCTTACTGAACGGTCGTAACGCCGCGGCGGTTCTGCGCCCAAGAGGCAGCATCATCGCCGACAACGGCCGGACGTTCTTTACCATAGCTGATGGTGTTCAGGCGCGAAGCAGGAACGCCCATCGAGACGAGGTAGTTTTTAACCGACGTTGCGCGACGGTCGCCAAGGGCGATGTTGTATTCGCGCGTACCGCGTTCGTCGGAGTGACCTTCGATCGTGATTTGCAGGTTCGGGTAACGGTTCAACCATTCAACCTGACGGTTCAATGTGTCGCGGGCTTCCGGAGCGAGGTCCGAAGAGTCGTAAGCGAAGAAAACGCGGTCGCCGACGTTGGTTGCGAGGTCTTGCTGAGAGCCGGGAACGACAGAGCCGTTGACCGAGCCATCACCATAAACGCCTGTACCATCGAGCGGACCACCATCTGTGCGCTCACCGACAGTGACACCATCCGCAGCTTCATCCTTTGTCGAGGAGCAGGCAGCGACAGTGATTGTCAGGAGAGCTATTGCAAGCAAGCGGATGAGCATTGGGGAAAACTCCTTTGAAATCAAAATATTGCGATAAGTGAAAAGAATACGTCTGGAATTACGATTCGGTTCCGTCCCGAGTCTTGTATCCCGCGCCGCTTTGCCTGACAAGTGGGCGCACAACAATACCTTAAACTATTCACATTTTGCCACAATCGAAGCGGTGAATGGTTTAATTTACCGTATCGCGGATTTGGCGGAGGATCGCTTCGGCGTCACGTCGGTCCTGCGGATTGGGGGTCAAACCGATATAGCGTTCGAGCACGTCGGAAGCGGCCTTGCGTTGCCCCGTTTTTGCATAAAGCACACCCGCATCCAGAAGCAATCTATATTCGTTCGGGTCTATCAGCCGCATCAACTCGACGGATTTGAGCGCGCCCTCATAATCTTCCGCCTCGATCAGCCGCAGCTTCACATTGTTCTGAAGCCGGATCAGCGTGTCGCGGTTGGTGCAGGGCTGGTAGTAATCCGCCGACAACTCCGCATGTTTGCCGCGTATTTTCTTGAGAAGCTGCCGCAATGCAGGCGCCTCCATCACCTCGCATCCGGAAAACGGATCGAAGATCAGGCGGACACCGCCATACTGAATGCGGCAAAGGAAGTGGCCGGGAAAATTAATACCGTCCAAATCCCACCCGTTCATCCTGCCCGCACATATATAAAGAATACATAAGGAAATCGGTAGCCCCTTACGACGATCGATCACCCGCATCAAATCGGCATTTTGCAGATCATCGTATTTCTCCGTATCACCGCTATAGCCTTCTTTATCGGACAGAGTATGTTTGAGCGCCGCAAGACGGGTCGCCGCGCTGTTGTCCGCACCAGCATTCAAAAGAGTGATGTAACGCTCTCCGGTATCCTGAGCCAGCTTGGACACATGGTTGAAATAACGGTCCGCACTGATGCCTTCATGCGACGGCGCGCAAAGCGCCAGCGCGGCGGCTAGAAGATTTATGTCGGAGTCCTGTTTTTCTCCGCACTCTTTCAAAACGGCGCGGAAATCGAAACTCACTGCTGGATCCCTGTGGCCTGTACCGGCTCGCCGATCATCTTCACGTAAGAAACGACCTGCTTGACGTTGGGGATGGTGCGGGCAAGGCTGATAACCGTATCAAGCTCATGCTGGTTCATCGCCACGCCCATCAGATAGACGACGCCCTGCACCGTATCGATGGAGTAGTTGAGCGATTGGACGTTCTTCTCGAACGTGATGGCTGTGCGAAGGCGCGTCGTAATCCAGTTGTCTTTGACAAAGCCGGGAAGGCCTTCACTGTCCGCCACGCGGATTTCGTTGATGACCTGCTTGACGCCCTGCACCTGCCAGACAAGGCGCACGGCTTCGACGCGGTCCTGCGGATTCTGCACAACGCCGGTCAGGAGCACGCGGCCCTGATTGACGGTTGTCGAAAGTTTGGAGAAGGTTTCGATGTTGTACTGGAACCACGATTCATTGATCTGCCCCTTGATCGACGCATCCGTCACCGCGCCGCTGAGACCCCCTTCTTTCGAAGCCGCATTGCCCACGCCCGCCGCCGCGCCCGATGCCATGCCGAGCGGCGTGCAGGCGCTGATAGCACTCATTGAAACACCGGCAATCAAAAGCAATGTAAAAACTCTCATGCGGAACATCCTCTTTTAAACATCTTCAAAAATCTGCGGAACGAATTCATAGCCCGATCCGCGCTTGGCGACATGGCCGATTGCGGGGAAGCACAAATGCATGCCGCCGACACGGATTTTATCCGTGGCAACTTCATCGAAAATTTTCGCGCGCGTTTTGCGCGCCTGATCGGGATCAATATCGTATCCGATCGATTGTTGCGGGTTTTCAAACTGCACGGCGGGCAAATGCACGATATCCGCCCAGATCAGCAATTGCTCGGCGCCATCCGAAATGCGGATCCCGCTGTGGCCGGGCGTATGACCAGGGAGCGAAACGCTACTCAGGCCCTTGCCCAGATCATTGCCCATGGGAAACGTTTCGATCTGCCCGCTGTTGCGGTAGGGCGAGAGCAGTTTTTGCGCCATATCGAACAACTGCGCCTTTTGCGGAAACTTCGCTTTTTGCTCGGCATCGAACCAGAAATCCAGATCCTCGCGCGAAATGCGCACGCTGGATTTGGGGAACACGCGCATGCCTTTGTCATCCAGCAATCCGCCGGCATGATCGGGGTGTGCATGTGTGATGATAATTTCATCTATATCATCCGGTGAAACGCCCGCTGCCGCCAGATTATCGACCAGCTTTCCGGCCTTGGGCATTGCGCCGCGCGCGCCCGTATCTATCAACGTTAAACGCGATCCGGTATTGACCAGAAAGCCGTTCACGAAACCCGGAAACGGCTTGCCTGCATCAAAAAAATTCTTTTCCTTGGAAGCCTTGAGATCTTCTTCCTTGCCGCCGACGGATGTAAAAAGATCGTCGGAAAATTCCGTTGTGCCGTCGAGTAGCGCCGTCACCTGAATGGAACCGACATTGGTGCGGTAAAATCCGGGAACTTGTGATCCTGTTTGTGCTGCCATGGCGCTGTCTATCCCGAGCGATGGCTTCAAAAGCATGCCTCCTGCAACAAGTCCGCTGCCGATCATGAAATTGCGTCTGTCGATCATCGCTTTGCTCCTGATTTGAATTTTCAACGATTATGGTACGGCGGACGCCGCGGGGCAAGTTATTCCATAAACGCGTTTTCGAGATGCTGGATTTTGAACGGCAACTGCACCGCCATCACGTCCACGCGCATAGGAAAGTCAGCGTAAGCGGGATTTGCGGCAATAAAATGGCCTGCGGCCTCATGAATGCGGCTACGCATTTTCGGCGTGATCGCATGAAGCGCGTCCTCCACGCTTTGGCGGGCTTTTACTTCAACGAAAACAAGATACGGATCGTCCAGCGCGATCAAATCGATTTCACCGACGGAGGATTTGTACCGCCGCGCCAGAATTTTAAATCCCTTGGCGCGAAGGAATATTTCCGCCGCGCCCTCGCCCATGATCCCCTGATCGTATGTTCTGCGTTTTTGCTCGCTCATGCTTTTCCGGACAATTTCAGCGCCAGCATATAAATCGCTTTTTTCGGCTTGCCCGTTGCGCCGGCAACCAATTCCGCCGCATCGCGCACGGACAAGCTCTTGAGCGCCTGAAGCAGTTGCCCTTCGATCGTCTCTGTCGAAATCGTTTCCTCGTGCTTGTTTTCGCCGATAATCAGAACGATCTCGCCTTTGGGCGCGCCTTCGGCTACGACCTGATCGATCAAGGCGGAAAGCTTCCCGCGCCGCACTTCTTCGTACAGCTTCGTCAATTCGCGCGCGATGGCGGCGGGGCGGTCGCCCAGAACCTTTTTGATATCCTTGAGGCTTTCTTCAAGACGCGGACCGGTTTCATAGCAAATCAGCGTGCCCGGACGGTCGTGCCATTTCTCCAGAACACTTTTGCGCGGGCCGGACCGCGCGGGCAAAAACCCGATAAAGCTGAACGCATCGCAAGGAAGCCCCGACAATTGCAGCGCAGGCAAAATCGCGTTCGCGCCGGGAAGGGCGGTGACATCGTGCCCTTGCGCAATAATCTCGCGCACCAGTTTATAGCCGGGGTCCGAAATCATCGGCGTGCCGGCATCGGACACCAGAGCGACGCTCTCGCCCTCTTCGATCACCTTGATGATGTTCGCGCGGTCTTTTTCCGTCGCATGGTCGTTGTAAACGCGCATCGGCTTTTTCAATCCGAACGCCTTCATCAATTTTCCGGTGACGCGCGTATCTTCGCAGACGATCAAATCGACGCCGGCCAGAACATCGAGCGCGCGGAATGTCAGATCGCGCAGATTGCCGATCGGCGTCGGCACCAGATAAAGTCCGGCTTTGAGGGAAACCTCCTGTGGCGTTCGCGCTTCTTTTTGTGTAGTCTCTGATTTCATATCCCAACCAAACCAACGATTTATGACGAATGAGAGTATCAGGAGCATGACCATCTTTCACCGCTTTTGTACGGTTTTTTCCCTTTTCCTCCTTTTATTTGCCCTTGGCGGATGCGCGGGCGGCAAATCGCCTTGGGACAGAACAGCCGATCAGAGCGCAACATATGGAAGTGAATCCGCACCCGTCATCTCCGCTCTGCCGCAAGGCGCGGCGCAGTCCGGCACAGTCAAAGTCGCGATTTTGCTCCCGCTTTCCGGTGCAAATGCCAACGTCGGCCAATCCATGTTGCAGGCCGCGCAACTCGCCGTCTTCGATATGGGATATGACAATTTCGAACTCATGCCGCAGGATACCCAAGGCACAGCGTCCGGGGCATCCGCCGCCGCCGCCGCCGCTTTGCAAAGCGGCGCGCAGCTTATTCTTGGTCCATTGTTCGCCGAAGAAGTCCGCGCGGTGAAATCCGTCGCAGGCGGGCGCGTCAATGTCATAGCTTTCTCTACCGATTGGACCTTGGCAGGCGGCAACACATACGTCATGGGCTTCTTGCCGTTCGGTCAGGTTGAACGCATCGTTGATTACGCCGCTGCCAAAGGCATCAAACGCGCCGCCGTCGTCTCCGGCGCGGATGAATACGGCACAACCGTTTCGCGCAATTTCGAATCCGAAGCGGCAGACGCAGGCATCACCATCTCCCGCGCCCTCTCCGATCCTGCCGCTTACGACGCCGTGTTCATTCCGGCGGGCGGACAGGCTCTGACCGCCGCGCTCGCTCGCGTACCCAACAAATCCGCACAAAAACTCGGCACCGGTTTGTGGGATGATAACCGCATCGCCGCCATGCCGGATATGAACGGCGCCTTGTTCGCCGCACCCTCGCCGTCCGCGCGCGCAGGTTTCGAGCAACGCTACCAATCCACATACGGATCAAAACCCATCCGCATCGCAAGCATGGCTTACGATGCAACCGCGCTTGCCGAAACACTGGCGCAATCCGGCTTGAATGCCGGACGCGGCCCCGCCTACGACGCCGGCAGTTTGACCTCCGCAAACGGCTTTGCGGGCGTGGACGGCATCATCCGCTTCAACCGCTCGGGACTGGTTGAACGAGGCATGGCCGTATTGTCCATTCAAAATGGCCGCATCGTCGAAGTGGACCCTGCTCCGGCATCGTTCAGGAGATAAAACATGCACAAGAACCGCGTCGAAGCCTTCAGCGATGCCGTCATCGCCATTATTATCACGATCATGGTGCTGGAACTGAAAGTGCCGCATACAACCGCGCTCGAAGGATTGATAGGTCTTGTCCCTGTCTTCTTTTCTTACGTGCTGAGCTTTATCTATGTCGGCATTTACTGGAACAACCATCACCATTTGTTTCAGGCCGTGCACTCCGTAAACGGCCGCGCCCTCTGGGGCAATCTTCATCTGCTGTTCTGGCTTTCTCTGCTGCCCTTCGTCACGGGCTGGATGGGCGAGAACCACTACGCGCTTTACCCTGTTGCGCTTTACGGCTTTGTGCTCTTCATGGCCGCAGTCGCTTATTATATTCTGGTACAAACGCTCACCTGCGATCCCACCCGCAATCCTGACGTCAAGAACGCGCTCGGTAGCAAGACCAAAGAAATGTGCTCGATGGCAGGCTATTTGCTTGGCATCGGTCTAAGCTTCGTCTCTCCTGTATGCGGCCTCGTCGTCTACACGGGCCTTGCCGCACTCTGGCTTATTCCCGATAGCCGCATTGAAAGAAATCTGCGCGATAAGAACTGAAAATCATTCAAAAAAGACGGACAAGAGACCGGGAAATTCTCATAACATATTGAATAATTTAAATTATTCGTTTTACATTGACAATATATTTTACATAAATAATAATCCTCTATAGCAAAGGGGATGATATGAGCGTTACGGAATCTGTTCGGAAAGCCCAACAATGGTGGCAAACCACCGGACAACAAGAACTGGCCACCCTACAACGCGCCAATACCGTCGTCGCCAGTTTTGAAAAAGATCTGCAAGATTTGCGGACCGATGAAAAAGAAAGCGGCTTCTTTGTCGGCACCATCAAAAAACTCTGGCACCGCGCAACCATCGTCCCCGACATCGAACAAGACAGAGGCAAAGCCGTAGCCCGCCGCGACGAAGTGGTGACGCGTCTGCAAAATGCCGCCGCCGGACAGGCCGATGACATCATGCGCGCGGTGGCAAAAGACAATCCCGCCCTTGCACGTAGCATAGACGATATTGAATCGCGCCGGATTCCTCAGCAGCAAACGCAAACCGCGCTTCAGGCGATCTTGCAAAAAACCGAAGAGCTTCAAGGCAGTATTGCCGATGCGAGGGAAGAAACCAAGGAAGCAATCAACAGTGAAATCCTAGACATGGGCGTCAACAATATGTTCACCACAATGATCTCCGATGACGAGACCCGCGATGCCGTGCGGCACTTGCGCGGTGTCGGCAAGGATATCAAAGAATACAAAGCCTTTGTCGAAAAATCCGTCGGCAACCTATCCAGCCTGCAACTGGCAGATCTTAGGGCCGACAAAATTGCCAAGATTGCGGATAGCGACATGCTCTGGGGCATCACGGGCATTGATGTCCTAAGCCTTATGAGCAGCTGGGAAAACGGCAACAACCTTCAAGCCGCGGACATCCGTCTTTCAGGACTGGAAGACAGCATCGACACTATTCACAAAGGTCTGACAAAAAATATCAAGGAAAACGCTGGCAATCTTGAAACCAGCGAAAGACAATACCGCGATCTTCGCGAACGCACGGTGGACGGTCTGGACCTGCCCAAAGAATTCTATGACCACCTGCCCGTTGCGGCGACGACCCGACAGGATCTTAAAGCCGCCCCTGCAGCGGCCATTTAATCAAGCGACTTTACGGTCGGCAAACCAGCGCTTCGCCTGCGTGGCCCAGTCGTTGATGATATCCATCGGCGCTTTTTTCTTGCGGTAGACGGCAAGGTTGGTCGGCGCGGCCTTCTTGTTTTTCTGATGCACGACCAGACGGCGCTCCATCGACTGGAAAATTTTCTCCGGCACATTTACGCCCGATGCTTTTTCAAGGCCCTTAAAGCCGGGGAACGTGTTCGCTTCGCAAATCGTGTATCCGCCGTCTTTCAAGAACAACAAATCAATGCCGCCGATCTCAATATTGAGAACCCGCGCCGTGGCGACCGAGAGGTCGATGGCTTTCTGGTCGGGCTTGAATTCATGCACCGATCCGCCGCCGCTGAAGTTGGCTTTGAAATCGCCGTCCTTGGCGCGACGCTCCATGCTGGCGATCACCTCGCCATCCACGACAAACAGACGCAAATCGCGTCCCTTGGACGCTTCAACGAATTCCTGAAAAATAAGCTGGATGTCCGGGCTGGTCTGGCCGATCAAGTCCATCTGGTCGCGGAAGGATTTCGCATTTTCGATCAGGAACACACCCACGCCCAGCGCCCCTTTGAGCGTCTTGACGATAAGTGGAAAACCGAGCGTGTGCTCGATCATGTTCATCATATCGTCATCGATCGGAAACTTGGCCAGCATCGTGGTCGGCGATGTAATGCCCTTTTCGCAAAGCACTTGATGCGTGTGCAATTTGTCGCGCACCGTCTCAATGGTCTCGGCCGTGTTGTAAACAAGGCACCCCATCCGCTCCAGCTGGCGAACGATGGCAAGGCTGAAATAGCTGTGGTCGTGATGGTTGAAATACGGGTAGACGACATCCGGAATTTTGACCGGCTTACCCTTGATCATGATGGAATCGCGTGTGTGCTCGGACACGATCAAATCGAAATGTGCGGGATTGTAAACTTTCAGATCGACGCCCATGCGCTCGGCTTCGGCTTTAAAGCGGCGCACTTCATGCGCTAGATCAGATGCAGACTCGATATCGTCCCCGTATAGAATCCAGACTTCCATGACCCTCTATCCTTTTTATATCGTTTTTTTGGAAGCCGCCGTTATCTCATGAAAAGACCACGCTGACAAACCAAAAACGCCATCGCTTCCCTTTGACAAACGATTACAGTGACTTACAGTTCCCTTATCCCTAACGCCCTATAACAAAACGCGAAGTTGTGGATAACCTTTACGCCAAAATTGCACCCGCGAACCCTTTTAATTTAAAACCATTCGTATCGTATAAATCGTAACGTTAATGTAAAAAGGAGTGCCCCATGCAGCTTCCGAGCGCAGAACAATTGCAAGTATCCGAACATGAATTCAAAGCGGGCCGTCCTCGTTCCGAAGAAAGCCGCCGTGCCATTCTGGACGCAACGCGTCGTCTTCTTACGCACATGCCCGTTAGCAAGATTTCTATTGAAGCCATTGCAAAAAAAGCAGGAGTCGGAAAGACAACCATCTACCGCTGGTGGCCGAACAAACAGGCCGTAGTGATGGAAGCCGTGTTCAACCAACCCGGATTCCAGAACTTCATGCCGCAATCTTCCGTGGCGTTTGACGGGGTGAAAGCGCAGATCGACAAAATGGTCCGCCAGCTCACCGGTAAGAACGGACGTATCGTTGCGGAAATTATCGGCGAATGCCAAGGCGATGTCGAAATTCTGAAGTCCCTGGTGAAGAATTTCTTCCAGGATCGCTACAATGTTCTCGCCTACTACGTTCAAAAAGGCAAACACGACGGTCAATTCCGCGAATCCGTCGATGTCGAGGTCGCCATCGATGTCGTGCTCGGCCCGATCATCTTCCGCCTGATGTCCGGCCAAAACCTCGACGATGCTTTTGCAAAGCGCCTGACCGATATGGTCCGCGGCGCACTGGCGGCATAACATGGAAAACGAACGTCTTGTCCGTGCAGGCATCTTTGCCTTCGGCCTGATCGCCATCTTTCTTTTAACGGGATGCGGCGACGGGGCCTTCAAACGCCAGTTCACCATGAAGGGTCTTTATTCGGTCTGCAAACCGGATGGTTATCCAGTCGTCTGTTTCGCCGACGCCGACGGCAAGGAAGGCGGCTTATTCTGCATGCCGTTGTCCGAAGTCGGTGGGAAGTGCCAATAGCCCCCCCATTAAGTCACAAAAAAACCGCGGCAGGAGCGATCCGCCGCGGTTTTTTGATGCGTAATCAGTGCTAGACGGCAGCGCGGCGATGACGGCCTGTTGTTGTTTGGGCCTGCATCGTTGCCATCATCAAGGCTGTTTCCAGATCGCGGAAAACGACCATATCCATGATTTCATACAGGTCCTGTTTGCTTCGTTCGACGGCTTTAAGCTGATCCAGAAACACTTGAAGTCTCTGCTCATACTCTTTCGTCATTTTTGATTGCGTTTTCATCCTGATTTCCCTCGTTGTGTTTACTGAGCTTAAGCAACACGACCCCTTTCGCGCACGGCACTGTTGCCGCGAACGATTTTTACCGTCAATTCTTTGTGTTTTATTAAGTAAAGGTTATAAAAATATAATTATATTGTCTAGAATTTAATTTTATATATTCTACAGGGGTAATCACATTTTCTACGATTTTGCCCCGCAAAGGATAATCGCTCTCTAATATGCAGATCATTACCGCCGCCCAATGCCGTGCCGCCCGCGCTCTTTTGAACTGGTCCCAGCCCGAATTGGCCGAACGTTGCGACATCCATGTGCAGACCATTTCAAACTTTGAAAAAGAGTCATCGACACCGTCCAAAACCACACTAGAGAAGATTGCGAATGTTTTCGACATCGCAAACATCGAGTTTCTTGGTAACGATGGGGTAAGACTTAAATCTTCTAGCATTAGCCATTATGCAGGAAAAAACGGTTACATAGATTTCTACGATGATATTTACACCACTATAAGAGATTATGGTGGCGATATTTACGTTTCAAATGTCGATGAAATCCTCTTTACCGATTGGTTAGGAACAGAAAATACTATGCGGCATAAAGCCCGCATGCTCGAGCTATCGAAAACAAAAGCCTTTACGTTCCAGATTTTAGTTGAAGAAGGCGATACACGTTTGGGCATAACAGAAATAGCCAGATATAAATGGACACAAAAAGCTCGCTTCGTTGCAGACATCCCTTTTTATATCTATGGACACAAACTGGCGATTATTTTGTTCGAACCAAACGATGTAAACGTCTATGTCATGAACAATCCCAAAATTGCTGAAGCCTATCGCCGCCAATTCAAAGTCATATGGGATCAAGGAATACATATTCCCGAAGAATTACACGTCAACATGGAAAAATTCAGAACATAAAAAACCCGCCATCCGGCGGGTTTTTCGTGGAGGTTTGAAACTTACGCGGCTTGCGCCATCGGCGCCTGCATCATCACAGCTTCGGCAGAAAGAACTGCACTTGCCGCCGCCATAACAGAGGCGATGCGCACCGCCGTCTGGATTTTGACGGAATCGATGCCGTGAGCCTTCAATTGCGCCTCGTGGGCGTCCACGCAGTATTTGCAGCCGTTCATGGCTGATACGGCAAGGCTCCACAATTCGAAATCGCCCTTGTCCACGCCGGGGTTGCCGATCACGTTCATGCGCAGCTTGGCCGGCATGGTTTTGTATTCTGGGTTGGCGCTCATACCGACGAATTTGTAATACACATTGTTCATCGCCATGATCGACGCTGCAGATTTAGCGGCTGCAACAGCTTCCGGTGACAAGTTCGCGGATGCCTCAGCCACCACATTCGTGATCACCGTCTCGTTGCCGCCTGTCATGGCGCAAGCCAGCATCGTGCCCCAGAATTGCTGGGCTGTCAGCGTTTCCTCGTTGGCAATACCCGATACGTTCAGCTTGATATCCTTGGCGTAATCCGGAATGGCGTTTTTAATATTTTCCAATGACATGAAATTCTCCTTATGTTGTAAAGGCCCACCGCCTTCTCGGGCGATGGGCCGAATTTAATTACGCTGCGATTTTCAGCTTCTTCGCTTCGGCGGAAGCATCGATGTTGTCGCCGCCGACGGGGCGGTTGCAAGCGCACAACTCGTCGGATTGCAGACCGTCCAGAATGCGAAGCGTTTCTTTCGGGTTGCGGCCGACGTTCAGGTTGTTGACGGTGACTTGCTGGATCACATTGTGCGGATCGACGATGAATGTCGCGCGGTACGCAACGCCGTTCACCTTGTCGCGGATACCAAGACCGTCAACCAGCGATCCATTCGTGTCGCCAAAGCTCCACTGGTTCAGTTTTGCCAGATCCGAGTGCTCGCGGCGCCAGGCCAGCTTGCAGAATTCATTGTCCGTGGAACCGCCGAGCACGATGCAGTCGCGGTCTGCGAATTCATCGTTCAGTTTCGCGAATTCGACGATTTCCGTCGGGCAAACGAACGTGAAGTCTTTCGGGTAGAAGAAGATAACCTTCCATTTTCCCTCGAAGCTTTTCTCATTGATGGTTTCAAACGCGCTTTCGCCGTTTTCCTCATGGGCCATAAAGCCGGGTTTTACGCCTGTAACCGAAAATTCAGGAAGTTTGTCGCCGATGCCGAGCATGGATAGATCCTTTTTGTTTGATGTTTTAAATGATGACAGACCATCCCATGTTGCGCCGCATAAATCCAATGGGAATTGCCGATTTTTATCATCGGAAAAACCGATTGATATTCGTTCTCAATTACGGTAAAACCGATGAATGGAAAACCTCCCCACCCTGCGCCAGATGCAGTACCTGCTTGCGCTTGCCGAACGCAAAAACTTTCAAAAAGCGGCGGAAGACTGCCATGTCACGCAATCCACCTTGTCCGGCGGCATCAAGGATATGGAAGATATCCTGCGTAGCCCCGTGATCGACCGCTCCTCGCGTAGCCCCGTCAAATTCACACCGCTGGGCGAAGACATCGTCCATCAGGCCCGCAACGTGATCGTAGCGATGGAAGACATTACGTACCGCGCGCGCGCGCAAAACGAATCGCTGTCATGGCCGATCAAGATGGGAATCATCCCGACCATCGCGCCTTATATGCTGCCGCGCTTGTTAAAGCCCTTGCAAAAAGCCCTGCCCAAACTGGATTTGCACATCTATGAACTGCGCTCGCCGCAAATCGTGGAACGCCTGCAGGACGGCAGTCTCGATTTCGCGCTCATGGCCTTTCCGTTTGACCTGAAAGGCCTTCATCACAAAACGGTGACGCGCGAAAAATTCTTTCTCGCCGCGCCGCCGTCACATTTGAAAAACAAAAAATCGGTCAGCATGAAGGATATCGCCAGCGAAAAACTGCTCCTGCTCGAAGACGGCCACTGCCTGCGCGACCACGCGCTCGACGCCTGCAAATTGCCCGTGACGGAATTGAAAACCATCAACGCCGCCTCGCTCGCCACGCTCATTCAAATGGTGCATCAAGGGTACGGCGTAACTTTGCTTCCCGAAATGGCGGCGAATGATTCCTCGCTCCCGCGCAATCTCGACCTATGCCCCATCAACGGCGCGGCATCGCGTGATATCGGCTTCGCATGGAAGAAAGGCGGCGCCCGTGAAAAAGACATCCAGCTTGTGACAAAAACGCTGGAACCTCTTTTGAAATCATCCTCATCCCGCACCGCAAAAACTTAATCCGCACAGGAATCGCGCGCACTAAATCCAGATTTGGTTGACATTCGCCAACTTCCTGCTACGCTCAATCCTATAAAAATTAAAAAAAGACTATTTTTAACAGGGAGAGCTAAAAATGACACGCGACAGCGATGGCAACGGCCATCTATCGACTCTTTTCAAACAATTGGCAATGATCGGTGGCGCAGCGGCCATGGCCCTGATACCGACAACCTGCGTGATGAACGGAATCGCCTCGCAGGCTGAATTCAACGGCGTGGAGGCACAGGTGCGCACCCTTGTGGAGCAAGGAAAACTCACCGGCAAAGATGGCTCCCCCAAACCGCATGTGGTCCATTACAAAGGGCAGGACTTTGCCATCAACGTCGTCTCTGCGCTCCGCACGCAAAACGGCCAGTTCCGCGATGCGGGCGGACAGACGGTGCAGGATACGCAAACACAAACATCCGATGGCGCCGTGCGCTCGCAAACCTACACCAGCGGCTATGAAATCACGGGCGTCATCAACCGCACCAAAGGATCGCAAAGCATCCTGCGTCCGTTCTACAACGATGGCGGAACGCGCGGCTTTACACGCGAATGGGTGGGCAGCAAACCGTTGCACGCGCCGCTGTCGGCACAACCGACCTTGGGCGTTGCGCCTCTGGTCGTGCCAGCGCCCAATCCGGGAACGCTGCCGCCCGCGCCATCCGGACCCACAGGTTGAGAACGACAGGCTAACCATGAAACTTTCACCGGTTTTTACCAAAGCCGTTGCCGCGGTGGCGCTTGCCGCCGCCGTGGTAGTTCCCGCAGGCTATACGGGCCTTCGTTACGAACGCAACAACAATCGTTATGCCACGTGCTTAGCGCAAAATCTCGGCGGCGAAGCGGGCATGTTTTCCATCACCAATCTGGAAGGAAAAACCGCCGCGCTCTTTCCGCTCTATCGCACCCATGGTCTGGAGCATGTCGGCGTGCGCACAGGCGTGATAGCGAACACACAAAACAACAGGGACGATCTTGCGCTCGTGCTTACAAAGACGGCGGACGGATCATTCCGCGGTCATTGGGATTTTGTGAAAATCGGCGGCCAAAATCTGCCGCGCGGCACATACGGGCGCGGCGATCCCCTGCCTGATGCCTCGCAGATGATGGTCGGCCATATAGCAGAATTTTGCGCGAACACTCGATGGGTGCGCGGGCCTGGCGCATAACTTAAAGCGGACCCAGAAAATAATTTAAAACGCGGATGGCTCCGGCGGTTTCGGTGCGGGCGTTGTGGCCGCAGGTTTTACAACATCGTCCCACTCGATCTCGCCATTGAGGTAGCTTTTGTATCGTGCAAGAACGGCCTCTTGATTTGCAGGTTCCGGCAACGTGATTTTCACCATGGCCTCGCCTTCGCCGTCTATGCTGACGTCATCAATATATGGCCCCCATGCTTCTTTCATCAGGTCGAGTGATTCTTCTCCCTTCACGCGATATCCGCCAACGGTCCAGGAAAACTCGCATTGGCGCGCGCTCATACCCATCATGGTCAGGCTTACATCGGCGGCCGGAAGGTGATAGGTGTCGCCTTGCTTCAATTCCGCCCATTCGGGGAATGACGCCAGATATTTCTCCTCCAAAGACTTGCTACGGAATTTCAGGCGATATATATCCCCGCCTTTTTGTTTGACCCGCTCTTGCTGGAAGGCTTCGTTTTCTTTCACCCATGCTTGCAGTGCGTCTTTCGGATTCACCAACAATCCCAAATGTTGACATACGGCAATCAGCCGCTCATCGCTCTTCGGTTTGTAATCGAACAACGTGCCGAACTTTTCTATGAATTTGTCTTGGTCTGTCTTGCGCTCGATATAGATGTTGAGCGGCGGAAACATCGGATCCCACTTGTCATCTAAATGCCAACGTCCCGTCGCGTTCTCGTTCAGCCATGCAAAAGAATCCGCAATCGTATTTTTTAGATCATAGATATCGACGACACCGCCCGTTATATATTGGAACTCAGGCCGAAAAGGATTCAAAACACCATCAACTTCTTTGTCCGTCAGTTCCAGCCTTCCTAAGAGCGGCGTGTTGAACATGGGAACTTGTAGCCAAGCTCTTGGGTGTTCTTGCGTAGCGTTCGCGTAATCTGTTTTCAATGGCATGGACTGACTCCTGGTTTGGCCGGAAACTAAAACGTCATAAAAATTATGTCAATAAATAAAATGTTGACATATAAGGAATTAAATCCTATATTGTCCAATGACCTCCCCGCCCGAAACACCCCCGACAAAACCCCGCAGATCCTCCGGCTGGTCGGATGAACGCCGCGCCAAACAGGCCGAAACCATTCGGCGTACCAAACCATGGGAAAAATCGACAGGGCCGAAAACCGTCGAGGGCAAGGACCGCGCGAAATACAACGCGTACAAACACGGTCTTGATTCGGTCGGCGGGCAAAAACTGGCCAACGCGCTCGTCCGGCAACGCGAATTTATCGCGATGGTAGAGGCGCTTATGCGTGATGAAAAAAAACGCGCGAAACGAACTATAGAGATGCGCCGCCGCCGCGCCTTGACCCTCTCGGCCAGACGC
>QFQB01000009.1 GCA_003241475.1 Micavibrio aeruginosavorus | reverse complement strand
AGCTGCTTGTTTATCCCGAAACGATGATGGACAACCTTGAAAAAATGGGCGGCCTCGTCTTCAGCCAAAAAACTTTGCTCGCGCTGACGCAGGCAGGCATTGCGCGCGAAGACGCCTACCGCATCGTGCAGCGCAATGCCATGAAGGTCTGGGAGTCCCGCGGGACCAAAAAACTGCTCGATCTTTTGAAAGAAGATGCGGATGTTGTCGCCAAGATCGCCGTCAAAGACCTTGAAAACATCTTCAAATACGAAGACTACATCGCCGCCGTCGGCGATATCATCGAAGCGGTTGTCGCTTGAGAATGAATGTCATTCACGAAAAATATTGAAAAAACGCCCCGAAAGGGCGTTTTCCTTTTGCCCGAAACCTTGTAAAACGGAACAGGAATTTTATTTATACCTCCAAAGGAGACACGCCATGAAAGGCAATGCACAAGTATTAAAACGCCTCAACCTCGCCCTGAAAGGCGAACTGACGGCCATCAATCAATATTTCCTCCACGCCCGCATGCTCGAAGACTGGGGCGTGACCAAACTCGGCAAACATGAATTCAAAGAATCCATCGAAGAAATGCATCATGCCGATCTTCTGATCAAACGCATCCTTCTTCTCGAAGGCCTGCCGAACCTGCAAGACCTCGGCAAGCTATACATCGGCGAAAACACGGAAGAAATCATCAAGAATGACTTGAAACTCGAACTCGAAGGCATCGCCAACTACCGCGAAGGCATCAAGGATTGCGAAGCCGCGCATGATTACGTGACGCGCGATTTGTTCATTCAAATCCTCAAAGACGAGGAAGGCCACGAAGACCATTTGAACACGCAACTGAAACTGATCGAAACAATCGGCATCGAGAAATACATTCAATTGAACGCAGACTCGTTCGATCAGCAACCGGAATAATCAACGCTCCTTCCAATAGGCGAACGCCTTGGCCTGAATATCACGAATATACTTTGCGGCCTTGGGACCTTCCCAAGGCCCTTTGTATTTGGAATCGTTTTTCTCGACCCACCAGCCCTGCCCCGGGATTTTGTCAGAGGCCCGGACGACCAGCACGGCCAACTCCGGCTCCCCGCGTTTCGCCGCGCGGCGGTCCACCTCGCCCAGCGCCACACACAGCGCCCGCATCTTGGGACGGGAGAAGGCGAATCCGAGGCAATCCAGCGCCTCCGCATAGGAAATCGGCAGGCCCGCCCGCGCCGTCCCCTGCATCAAGGCCTCCAGCTCATCGATATCGTAGAGCTTTTGCCAGTACGGGGTCGGGTCTTCGTTTTCTATACGGCGTTGATTGCGCATGGTTTTTTATAATACTGCCCTGCCCACAATACCACGCAAATCTTAAATGAGAATAATTCGCATTTTCTACTTGCGAATGGTTTTCAGTTTCGCTTAAGCTCAGCCTCATAGACTTGATCTTGTACCTATCACGAAAGTCACCACAAAATGTATGTCTGCCTGTGCAATCCCTTTACAGACAAGGATGTTCAAAAGGCCCTAGAGGCCCCTGAAATCCGCAATACGCCTGCGCAAATCTACAAAGCCTGCGCCGGAACCGGCCCGAATTGCGGTTCCTGCCTGTGCACGGTGAAATCCATGATCGTCGATCACCAGTCCGCGCTCGGCGTCCAGAAAATCATCGAAGAACTTCCGGTCTTGTCCGAATCTGAAACCATAGCTGCCGAGTAACTCCATGATTGCCTGCGTTTGCTTTGGGAAAAAAGCGGCAGATGTTCACGCCGCCATTGAAGAAAATAAGAACGCGATTGTTGCCGCGACCACCAACAATCGCGCGGCAGGCGTTTTGTGGCATGTCTTGCATCAAGACAAAAAACCCCATTGCGGCATTTGCATCGAATTCATGCACAAAGCCTTGCTGGAGTCGGGTGTGCGCACTGCGGACGAAAAAGACCTTCGCCATGCGGTCGAAGCCGTGTCCGCGGAGACCAGCCCTTACCGCCATTGCGCCCGCAAAGAATGGCCCCTTGCCTTTACGTGCTGACTGTGGCACGGCTATAAGCCTTCAACGATCCAACGATAAAGGACTTTATCATGATCAGAATTTTAGCCCTCATACTTGGGAGTATGTTTTTCATGAGCACTGCAAACGCCGCTGACCTTGACCCTAACAACACGCTGTACATGGACCTCAAAGATGGCCGCGTCGTCATCAAGCTGATGCCCGACATCGCGCCGCAACATGTTGCGCGCATCAAGGAACTGACCAAAGAAGGTTTCTACAACGGCCTCGTCTTCCACCGCGTGATCGACGGCTTCATGGCGCAGACGGGCGACCCGACGGGAACCGGCACGGGCGGCTCTGACAAGCCTGACCTGAAAGCTGAATTCAACGATTACAATTTCGGTCGCGGCACCATCGGCGCAGCACGCACAAATGATCCGAACTCCGCCAACTCGCAATGGTTCATCTGCTTCGATGACTGCTCATTCCTCAACAGACAATACACAGTATGGGGCCAAGTTGTTTCCGGCATGGAATTCGTTGATAAAATCAAGCGCGGCGAACCGCCGTCGGATCCCGACAAGATCATCAAGCTGCAGCTCGCCGCCGACGCGAAGTAATCATCACATTACAAAATCACGAAAAACCCCGCGAAATGCGGGGTTTTTTCTGCACTCTACCTGTTTGTTTTAAAAGGCCTTTCTTTGAAGGCAGTCTTTTTGCCTTGCCCTGCAAGCTTCGGCTGTGGTCTACTGCCCGTCAATCATAAAAAACACGGGTGTAGGAGTAAAACCATGTGCGGAAGCATATTCTTGGATGTCAACTATGGACCGGAAGCATCAAAAAAAATCGGGTTCGAACATCTTCCCAATTTAGGACGGATTTTTGCGGAGCATAAGAACGTCAGACTTTTCAATGACGGCCCTTTTCAGGTCACGGTCGCGGTTCACAGCGAAGATGAAGTCAAGGAAATAGAGTCTTTCGTCAAAGAGCGCGGCTTGAAATGCGATATGTCCCTAGGCATGGAATAAAACTAGGTCGATCTTAAAACAATAATCGCCGCAGCGCAGGCGACAATCCCGAGGCCGGCGACCACGTCGGCCTTTTCTATTTTGCCGATGGCTTTGTAATACGCCATCACGATAATGGCATCGAGATATTTGACCGCAGGCACAAGGCCCGGATTATCCACGTAATGCATGGCTGCGAATTTAGTAAGCGAGACAAGACACATCGCCGCGCCGACGCACGCGCCCGCGCGCAGTGACTCTTTCGAAAACAAAACGGATACCGGAACAGGCTTTTTTATGCCGTAAAAAACAGACCAGACGAACACCATCACCATCGCTTCGAACATGACGAACGCGAACGGACCTTGCTCTATGGTCGTATATTTTGTCACCAGCTTGTACATCAACGGGCCGATGACGGCGGCAAACAATACGAACCAGATGCGGCGGATGGCGGCCCAGCTCACAGGGTCTTTTTTCAAGCGCGTCGCAAAATACACCGACCCCGCGAGCGCCGCACAAACAAGACCGCTTCGCACCGGCGTGTCGAGATATTGCGCGAAAAGATCATGGTCGAACAAAAACCACGCGCAGAAAGTCACGATCACCGAAATCGGCAAGATCCGCGAAACGACGCCTGCGCCGACTTCGGGAAGCGCGCGAAAGAAAATCACATCACTCACAACCCACAGCATCGCCTGCGCCGCCACCAGCGCGTAAAACTCCCATTGGTCCGGCAAACCTTGCAAAACCACCAGCGGGATCATGAAGACAATGGCAAAGGCCTTGTTCCAGAAGGCAACCGCAAACCCATCCGCCCTGAACCGCTCGGGCAGGATCAGGACCAAAGCCGAAAAGGAAGCGCAAAGTAACGCGAAAACAGCCCAAAGGGGGAATTCCATGCCATTATAATTCCATGAAAAAGCCACCAAGTAAAACTCTAAACCCTTGTAAAAAGGTTTGGGTTTCAGCTACACAAGCCGGATATTTATTGTATAGAAAGGTGCCGATTATGAACAAGGATTTGCTATCGACGGTCGAAGACACGCCGCGCATTCTGCTCCGCAAGGATCTTTGCAAATCCTCCGGCGACCCGAAGCTCGATGGAAAATTGCCGCCTGTTTACGTTCCTCAGGAAGATTTCGAACACGCCCGCAAGACGGTCAGCAATCCAGACCAGCTTGTCATGTTGCCCGAAGGATTCGATCATGCGCCCTTCTTCGGTCCCGATGCCGACCATGGCTTGCTCTATCTGCCCTTCCCTTATCTGGTTCCGGGCGGGCGCTTCAACGAGATGTACGGATGGGATTCCGCCTTTCCGGTTTTCGCTTGGGCCGACAGCCAGCCCAAACTGATCCGCGAACAAATCGACAATCAGCTTTACCAGATCAAAGCCTACGACAAGGTTTTGAACGCCAACCGGACCTATTATCTCTCCCGCTCGCAGCCGCCGCTCTTGTCCGCCATGGTCATGCGTTTGTGGGAAGAGATCGAAAAACGCCCGTGGTCGGATTTCGATCCTGATGGCATCTACAAAGATGCCATGCAATGGCTACAATATGCTTACAAGGAACTGGTCAAATTCCATACCTATTGGGTAACGGGCGACCGCCTCGCCGACGATACGGGATTGTCGCGCTATTGGGATGAAGGCGTCGAGCCTGCGCCCGAAGTGCTTTCGAGCGAACACGGCCACTTCCACCACGCGATCGAATTTTACAAGCACAATGCGATTTCGACGGACAACAGCGAAGATGCTTTGTTGTTTTTGAATCCCGACACCAGCACGCTGACGCCGCTTTACCACCGCGCCAACCGCGCAATGCGCGCCGCAGGATTTGACCCCACAGGTCACTGGGGGTACGGCGCATTGCGCTGCGTATTCCATGCGCCTGCCTGCTTGAATTCTTTGCTTTATGCCATGGAAAACGATCTGGCAAAGATTGCTTCCATGCTCAAACTTCAAGACAACCCGTGGGCCGCACTGGCCAAAGAACGCAAAGCCAAAATGCGCGAATTCCTGTTCAACGAAGACACGGGCGCTTATGTCGATTATGATTTCGCGCGCAAACGCCTAAACACAAAACCTTTCGCCACGCTCTTTTATCCGCTCTGGGCAGGATTATATGATCCCGAAACCGAAAGCGAACAGATCAAGAAATTGGTCGCACACGCGCTCGAGCAACTGGAAACGCCTTACGGCATCGTGACATCGACGGAAGTCAGCGGCAGCCAGTGGGACTACCCATACGGCTGGCCGCCTCTGCAGTATTTCGCGTTCACGGGACTTGCCCGCTGCGGGTTCATGGAAGACGCGAAGCGCATCGCGCAAAAATACATTGATCTGACATCAACGGTCATGGCCAGCAATGGCAGCCTATACGAGAAATACAACGTCGTCGAAGGCAACGCCGAAGTGCATGTGGTCAACGGCTACGACGTCAACGTCTCGGAACGCGGCACGTTTCTGTGGTCGGCCGCCACCGTCGCACTTGCACGCAAACTGCTCGATTCAGGAGAATAAGTTTATTTCTTAGCGCTGTACTGCGCATATTGCTCGGGCGTGACGCGTACCTTGTCGCAAAGCGCCAGCAAGCGCTTGACGATTTTGTCGATCTTGTCCGCGTTTTGCATCGGATCGCTGGTTTCCAGGCGTAGGACCAGCTGCGTATCGTTGAAGATAATCAGAACATCTGCATTTTTTGTTCCCAGAATCGCCGTATAGGCGTCCAGACGCTCGGGCGTTAAGTAAGCCCGCACGACGGGTTCATAGCGCACGAAGGCGAAGAAATTCTTTTCCCATCCGGGATGTTCCAGCTGCATAGGCTTCAGATATTCGAGACTCTGCATAAAGGGGAGCATTTCCTGCGTGCCCATCACGCAACCGTCGGCGACAGGCTCTGTCAGGTTTATTTCCAAGGCCGTCATCAAACGGCGGGTGCGGACATCCCCGCCCTCGCGCTCGGCGGTGAAGAAAGAAAGTTTGTAATCGCCGATTACCCCGCTCATTTCGGCAGGCCCCATGAATGTGCCGGCGTTGTAGGTGAAGTTTTTGGATTTGGCGTACGCCGCCCACGCCTTTTTCTGGCTCAGCAGGATGCGAAGAGACCAGACGCTGGCGATGATCAAAATGCTGGACAGAATGACCCAAAGAAAAACCCACATAGGCCGCTTGATCCTCTTGGAATGGTTTGTCTTAAAAAAGCAATCAACTCAAGGTATTATCTTACAACTTGTTGAGGGGGCCTGTCATCTTTTGTTTGGGCAGGCCAGCAAAACGGGGCCTTTAAGGCCCCGTCTCGTTAGCTCCCCAGTTTTTGTTTTTCGCCTAGTGATACACCACGCCTCTGGCGCTGCCCGATGTCTCGCCCGTAAAATAGCGGGACAGCAGGGTCGTCAGCCCGATGCCTTGGTCCTGCGGTTCATGGATCATGTCGGGCGACATCATCTCATGATCGTCCGTTTGCGGCCCGACATCGAGATCGCGGTACAGGCTGGAGGGCACGGCCTCCAGACGCTGCGGCTGCGGCTCGGGTTGAGCTACCCGCTGTTCGCGCATCGGCGGTCTGCCGACAAAGCCTGTCATCACAACCTGACGCGGCGCGGCTTGTCTGGGCTGGATGTTTTGCGAAGGAGACCCCGACAAAATGCGTTGCTCCAGCGAATTCATACCATCGACCAAGAAAGTTGCTGTTTTTTCTGCACGATCAATACGTTCACCCAAAGAATAAACACCTGACTTTAATTTTGAAATTTCTTCATCCGATTTCTGCGTTCGCATATCCAACTTGTAGATAGCATCGGCAAAAAAGCCGCTTTGCTTTCGCACGACTTCAAAACCCGCGCGCAATCGCTCGAAGCCGGCGCCGAGCACCACGCTCGTGCCCACGGCCGCCACGGCAGCGAATACCGCGAACATTAATGATATGACGATATATGTCTCCGGACTGATAGACATGCAAAACCACCCTTTCCCAAACGGACCCAGTTTTATTTTCTCGTTGAAATTAGGGTTTCCAGAATGCTGATTTATCAGTTCGTTTCGCCGTTTTTTGTTTTTCTTGGCGACATAGAGGCAACCCACAATTATTATGTTAATTAATAATTGTCGAGCCGTCCACGACTATCGTTTCGAAATTGGGTCGAATTGTAGGGGTGTTGGTAAACCGAAGATTACTTCTTCTGGACCTTACCTTCGAACAAAGGCTCAGCGGACTGTAGCTGCGGGGTCAAAATCGGGTCCGGCAGAACCACGGTTTTTTCCGGCATCAAATGTGCGCGGACATAGGCAACACCCGGTCCAGCCGTGCGTTCTTCCGTATAGGGAACCTGATTGCGAACCTGAACCATTTCATAGCCCTCGCCACACGCAACCAAAGCCAGCGTGGAAAGACCGCAAAACGAGATAAGTGCCAGACGACAGGTTTTCATAGATCCCCACAAAGATAAAAAAGACTTGGAAAAACGGTTCAGGAAACGAACACATTAGCGACTTGTGGATAAAGTCTATCCGACCTGTGGATAAATGTCTATATCCCTTCTTCACCGCGCCCGCCCCGCCCAAATTTGCATCGCAGAGCCACAAAATGGCATCATGAAACCATAAGAAATCTTCCTATAAACCAGATCACGGGACCCCTGAATGAACGCAAACGAAACCAGAATTTTAAGCCATACGTCCCTGACCTCCGAACACGCGATTGTCTCGATGCCCAAAACCGCGTGGTACTGGCTGGACGATCTGGTAAAGGCCCAGTTTCCGGTCGGCGGCTACCGCGCCCTGATACGGGATTCAGGCAAACCCGCCTGCCCCGACGCCCTGTCCGCAACACTTCGCCGCAAGGCGCAAGAGCGTTGCGAGGTCCGCATGGCCGAAATTTACAGCCTCGCCAACGACAATATTCCGGTTAATGGCTACAGCGATCTCAAATCCAATCCATCCCATCCGTCCGCCCCCGATCTCTCGGCCCGCATGCCCTCGGTCTGGCAACTGTTCCGCTTCATGCCCCATGTCACCTACCTGACGACAATTTGGGAGCGCCGGAACTATCATCTCAAAAAGCGTTAACGCCGAAATTGGCTTGACCCGCATCCCAAAATAAAGGCAATATTCCAACAGTTTGATATCGAACTCTACAGCGACGACCTACGACGACGGCAAATTCCTAGCGTTGGTAAAAAGTCGGTTTGACCAGGGTTACACTATAATACAGGCACAAGCCGAAATCAGACGAGCAAGGAAAATCACGCGGTGTGATGATCCGAAACTTTTGAAAACGACTAAGGAGACTAAAACTATGGCTACCGGTACCGTCAAATGGTTCAACCTGCAAAAAGGCTACGGCTTCATTCAGCCTGAAGAAGGCGGCGCAGATGTGTTCGTTCACATTTCCGCTGTTGAAAAATCCGGCCTGCGCGGCCTGAACGAAGGCCAAAAAGTGATTTACGAAATCAAGGTTGACCCGAAGAAAGGCAAACCTGCTGCGGAAAACATTCAAGCCGCGTAAGCGTCTTTGAATTTTGGAAATTCGAAAACGGACGAAGAATTTTCTTCGTCCGTTTTTCTTTGCACCCCATTGTGCTCTGCATCAAATGCAAAGCAGCACTGTGGAAAACACAATATTTTCATTCCCCGTTACTAATAAAGCGCATACGCTTTTTATAGAGAGTGTTCAGGGGAAATCATTTGTTCGACAACACCACCGGACAATTTACAGGACCAAAGCAGATGGAAATGCGCCAGCCTGCTTCTGTGAGTGCGCCGCCGCTGACGGCACTTTTCGACAAAACCCGCGCGGTCGAACAACTCACACCCGCCAAATCGCTCAGCGCAACCCCCTACACCGCTTTGCAGATTCAGCCGCAGATGCAAGAACCGATCATAGAGAAAATAAAATTCCTCTATGAACAAGAAGCCGGCACTATCATTCCCATCTGCCGCTTTGGATCGCAATTAGAACCGCCGGATGTCATGTTACGCCCGATCGTCACCGCCGCCGTCGATGATCACAACGGATTGCAGATTATTTTGATGACGATCGGCGGCAAAGACAAAGGCCCGGACGGCATTCCCTATCACGCCATATGGTCATACACGCCATCGGAAGAAGGCGCACGCCTGATTGCCGACAAGGATTATAAATGGCCCGTCAAAACTCTGTCCAAAAATATGGATATCGTGACGGCTTTAAGAACCGCCGCGACAACCGCGGAAATGCGCCCCTACGAGCGCGTGCTGACCGTCACGGAAAAACGCGCAGAAGAACTGGCATTCAAAGCTCTTCCACACGTGCAAAATCACAATTCTTTCTTCGGAGCCGATTTCGATTTCCTGAGTTTGAACATCCCGCTACGCATCCTGCCTTTGCGCGACAAGCCCGAATACCACAGCGATCCAGCGGCTTTCGATCGCGACTGCATTCACCCCGCACTTTACCGTGTGGCGCCGCGCGAAGATGGCAGCAGACACCTCAACTACGTGAACTGGTAATTACCGAGCCGGCTGCGGATTGGCTTCGGTGGCCGTCACGCTTGCGGCTTTCACGACAGGCGTTCCGAAATCATCCCCCGTCATGCGTCCATCAACCGTGACCATCATGCCCGGTTCGAATACCGTATCTGCAGGACTTTGCAGATGAACATCGTCCAGAATGACCTTCATCTCTTTTCCGGCAGAATCAATTATGAGGAAATTTTCATCCGCCTCTTTCACTGTTCCCGTGATAACGGCCGTTCTATTGGCGTTCAATTGAATAGCATCTTTTTGAACGGGTGCGAGATCGCTTCCAAGATAACCGGCCTCGGCCTGCGCGTTTGCCTTGACTGTAATGGTTGTCAGATATGATGCCGTGAACATTAATATGGCGAGAATTGTTTTTTTGCCCCATTGTTTTCGCTGCGTCATAGGCTGTCTCCTATCTTTTGCGTGCGTCCTGCCAACCGCCGCATAAGCGGTAAAGTTCCAACGCTGCTTAAATGCAAGCATTTTCCATCAGTCGTGCGATAAAATTTCGTTAATTCCGCTTTTTGTTGATTTTTTGCAAAATTTGTGTAGAGTCATGGATAACCAACTATAAAAAAAGTTTTAACAGGGAGAACCAGACAGATGAAACTCATCATCACGTCATAAAGCCGTAAAAACAGGCTTTTCTCACACTCAGTCATAAAAACCCGCATGCGAAGAAAAAGGCAATCAGCCTTGCATCGTCACGGGCATTTTTATCTTTGCACGTTGTAAAACCTGCAAAAGGCTAAGTGCGTTTCAAGCCAAAAAAACCAAAACAAAAAGAAACCAAAAAAACTTCTTACAGGGAGATTACGAACCTATGTCTATGTACAAAGAAAAACTGTTCGACGATGGCGGCTTTAACCCGGGCGGTCTGAAAAAGATATTCACTTATCTTGCAGGCGGTCTTGCCGGCCTTTCCGTTATCATGGGATCGGCCTATTCGGTCGATGAAACGCAACGCGGTCTTGAATACCAGATGGGGAAACTGGTCACGACGAACCAGAATGACATCGTTAAACCTGGTCTGAACTTCAAAATCCCGTTCGTGCAATCGGTCAAGAAATTCCCCGTTTCGTTCCAACAGATGAATCTTCAGGATGTGCAAACATATACCAAAGACAACCAGGTTATTACAGCGAACCTGTCGTATCTGTATCGTGCTCCCGAAAGTAGCCTGATCCGCCTTGCCCGCGAGAACCCGGATTGGGAAGCCAAAATGCAAACAGCCGTGATCGACTCGGTCAAAGGCGCGCTGGGACAATATGACGCCACAGCCGTTGCTCTAAACCGCAATGCGATCATGGCGGCGGTGACCAAACAGGTGTCGAACAAGGTTCGCGGCCTGTACGGCATCGAGGTTCGGGACGTGCAGATGACCAACTTCGACTTCAGCGACGCATTCGAAAAAGGCGTGGAGCGGGCATCGCAGGCGAAAAACGACCAGATCAGAAAGCGCACCGAGCTGGAAAACGCCCGCATCGACGCGCAGAAGAAGGTCGTTGACGCAACCGCAACCGCCGACGCATCGCGCCTGTCCACGGATGCGGAAGCGTATAAATCGCGGACGATCAAGGAAGCCGAAGCCGACGGATTCAAAGTAATTTCCGCCGCCATCGGCCAGCAGAACATGAAGGATTATCTGTATACGCAGAAATGGAAAGGAAATGTTCCGGCCGTACAGGGCGGAAATTCCATCACCGATCTGCGCGGGATAACGGCCCTGACGCCGTAACCCAACAGGTTAATGCTGGTCATGTCTTAATGTTGGTTTGACCAGCATCGCTCGAGAGCAGCTCCGCCGCGGCGATCCCTCCTGCGGCGGAGTTTTCTTGCGCCTATGACGGACGCAGCGGCGGCAAACGCCCGTCCTTCAAAAGATAGCGCCCCACCGAATGCTGATAGGCGGCCTGTGCATACACGCGGAAATTCGCCTCGCCCTCTGTGGCATCAATCAGTTTTTTCAAACGATCGTCCTGCGCATTATACCATTTTGCAAATACTCCCGCCGAAAAGGCGATGCGCGACATGGATTTGGACTCTTCCGGATCGGGATTGGATGCCGCGCGCTCCAGAAGATCGGGCATGATCGCCTGCATGCGCTCCATATAGCCGGTCCAGCTTACCGGCGTGCCGCCCAATTTCTGGTCTGCATCGAGCATGTCGCGGTGATACAGCATAACGGACGAACTATACTCGTTATCCAGCGTTTTAAAAAACCGCTTCATGCGTTCATTGAATTCATTGGCGCCGTCGCAGGCTTCGCGCTTGTTCAGCGTCGATGTCGCCAAGGTAAAAAGAAATTTTGCGCGAACGCCCTCCACATAGAGGGCTTGCACGGCTTTTCTAAACACAGGATGCATGGCAAAACTTTCCGGCTTACTCTTATATTATACTAAGGAAAAAAGCCTAGTCCCGCCGCGCGCCCTCCGTCAAGACATTAAGGCCTGCGGCTGGGCTTGCCCCCGTCTTCGATAAATTCCGCGCGCTCCCACATCTCGAAATCGGCGGGCTGTTTGGGCCAGAGGACCTTTTCGGCGGTGCGGTCCTTGAACGGACGCATATAGGCCATGTTGCGCCCGTAGCGCTGGATAATAACGAAATCGGTCAGCCCGCGGTCCAGCGCGCGCACGAATTTGGACAGGTTCGTTTTCACTTCATACAATGAAGCGTGTATATAATAGGCCATCGAAGGCTCCTTCATAAAATGGTTAAAAGATGAAAGGTTAAAGCTGGTCAACGCCGCCGTTTCGACCAAGATTTTGGAGCGTGTTGGCCAAAATTTCACGCCGTGAAACACAGTTTCGACCAGCATTTCACGCGTGAAACATTGACCAAGAAAACGGTTTTTAAGGCATAAAAAAAGCGCCCTTCTCGCGGGCGCATGGGTGGTGTTGATGGAATGAGTATAGCATGGGTTGGTTAGGAAGGGAAGATTAACGATTCAAACCGCGTTCATATTCATCCGGCGTCACTTCGACAACTTTTCCATCCTTCAATATGGCCATGTTGGTAGAGTATAAACGCGCCTTTTTAACCGCCGAGTGGACAGCTGCACGAATGGTCTGCGGGTCAGGTTTGGTCTCTTCATTCATGGTATTCACTTGCGTATTCCTTAATTTTTTTCCAATCCTCATTTTCAGGATTGAAGCTTAACCCTATGCTGGTTTTATGCGCTATGCGCATATTATCCTTATCATATACCTGAATTATATCACACAAATCCCAATATTTGTTCATAAGGTTGTAAAGGCTTCTTTTATATCGTCTTTTTATGTTTTCTTCAGCAACATCATGTCCGCCTTGTGCAACGCGGAGCTTGACCCGCGCCACATTCAAAAGAGGGTCCGGCAAATAAAAATAGACCATTGAGATAAAATAGCCAGCCTGTTTTGCTGTCTTTAAAAGATTGGCATGCGTTACGCCAGACAAGGTCGTTTCAATCGCAAAACTTTTTCCTTCCGCGATAAATTCACTAAAGCGCTGATAAAAAATCCGTGCAGCAGGAATGCTAGCAGCGTCGAGATCAAAGGGCGAAAGACCGCGAGCGATTTCATCAGTATTGATAAAATGCGTAAAAGGCGCATCCGGTTGTTTTAAATATTCTTCCGCCGCCGTGGTTTTGCCGGAACCGTTCGCACCTGCGAAGATGATAAGGGTTGGATCAGGCATTAAATGCCAAACTCTCTACGATAAATAGGATTATTTTTACTATCATTCAAATCAATAACTTTGATGTGACTTGCCACATGAGTTTTAAACGCACGATCCTTCGTAACTAAATAAGCATTTTCAAGATATGCAATACTTGCAAAAATTAAATCTTGTCCTGTAAGAAGGTTAAACCCTCCAATTCTGAGAAAATCCGAAGATTTTCTAAATAGTTCTAAAGTAATATCATAGATTTTTTCATTGGGCCCAAGAATATAAAAGTCAGGATTCATGCTTCCATTTTTTCTTTTAATCTTTGCTACAGATGCTTCTAACTCAAATGCGGCATGGGCCGGAATAAAATTTGTATATGGCCCCTCGATCCATCCATCCGACAAGTCCTTCCAAAGACTATAACCTGCAGAGTAACCATCATTTTCAGGCTCCTTAATGTTCAATAAGGCTGAAGTATCCCACACAAATGCTTCCCATCCTTTGGCTTCGTCGGCGCGGAAGAATTCACGCTCCGCCCGTTTGCAAGGCGCGGGTTGGTCATCACACCTGTTAACCCCAAATCTGCGGCCTCTAATTTGCGGATTTGATCGCGGATGCGCGCGGCTTCTTCGAATTCCAGATCGGCGGCGGCTTTGCGCATATCGCTTTCCAGCTGCTTGATGCGTTTTTGAAACGCCGCCGGATTGTCGAACGCGGCCTGATCCTGCTCCGCCATGCCCATGATGCTCCGCTCCGCCTCCACATGGTCGGCGCGTTCGAACACGCTGTGCAGAACCTCGCTGATATTCTTCTTCACGCTCGCGGGCGTGATGCCCTTTTCCTTGTTGTACGCTTTTTGCTTTTCGCGGCGACGGTCCGTCTCGTCGATCGCGGCCTGCATGGATTTGGTGATGCTGTCGGCATAGAGGATCACGCGGCCGTCGACGTTCCGCGCCGCCCGCCCGATCGTCTGGATCAGCGAGGTGCGCGAGCGCAGATAGCCTTCCTTGTCCGCATCCAAAATAGCAACCAGCATGCATTCGGGAATGTCGAGGCCTTCGCGCAGCAGGTTGATGCCGACCAGAACATCGAATTCACCCATGCGCAGATCGCGCATGATCTCAATCCGCTCCAGCGTGTCGATATCGGAGTGCATGTAGCGCACGCGCACATTGTTCTCTACCAGATATTCCGTGAGGTCTTCGGCCATTTTCTTCGTGAGCACGGTGACGAGCACGCGCCCGCCCTTCTCCGCCACGATGCGGCATTCGGACATCAGATCGTCCACCTGATGCTCGGTCGGCCTGATCTCCACGGGCGGATCAATAAGGCCCGTCGGGCGCACGATCTGTTCGGCGAAATCGCCGTTCGTCTGCTCCAGCTCGTACGGGCCGGGCGTGGCGGAGACATAGACGATCTGCCCGCGCATCGCGTTGAATTCCTCGAACTTGAGCGGGCGGTTGTCCATGGCGGCGGGTAGACGAAAGCCGTATTCCACCAGCGTTTCTTTGCGCGCGCGGTCGCCCTTGTACATCGCGCCGAGTTGCGGAACCATCACATGGGATTCATCCAGAATGATCATCGCATCCTTGGGAAGATATTCGATCAGCGTCGGCGGCGCTTCGCCGGGCGCGCGGCCCGTCAGATAGCGCGAATAGTTTTCGATCCCGGCGCACACGCCCGTCGCCATCAGCATTTCGATATCGAAGGTTGTGCGCTGGTTGAGGCGCTGCGCCTCGAGCAGTTTGTTCTGCTGCTCCAGATCGGCCAGACGCAACTTCAAATCCGCCTGTATCTGCTTGATCGCCTGCGCCATCGTCGGGCCGGGCGTGATATAGTGCGAGTTGGCGTAGATGCGCACGCCATCGAGCTTGCCCTGCTTTTGCCCCGTCAGCGCATCGAATTCCACGATCTCCTCGATCTCGTCTCCGAACAGCGAAAAGCGCCACGCGGAATCTTCCATGTGCGAAGGAAACAATTCCACCGTGTCGCCGCGCACGCGGAAAGAGCCGCGCTCGAACGCGATGTCGTTGCGCTTGTACTGCAGCGTCACAAGCTTGGCGATCAGCTGCTGGCGGTCGAGGCGGTCGCCTTTGCGAAGGTCGATCGTCATCGCCTGATAATCTTCCTTGGACCCGATACCGTAGATGCACGACACGGAGGCCACGATAATCACGTCTTTACGTTCGAACAGCGCGCGCGTCGCGGCGTGGCGCATCCGGTCGATCTGCTCGTTGATGCTGGAATCCTTTTCGATGAAGGTATCGGTGCGCGGCACATAGGCTTCGGGCTGGTAGTAGTCGTAGTACGAGACGAAATATTCCACCGCGTTGTCGGGAAAGAAGGCCTTCATCTCGCCGTACAGCTGCGCGGCCAAGGTCTTGTTCGGCGCAAGGATGAGCGCGGGCCGCTGCGTCTCCTCGATCAGATGCGCCATGGTGAAGGTCTTGCCCGAGCCGGTCACGCCGAGCAGCACCTGATCCGACAAGCCGTCGTTCAGCCCCTCCACCAGCTTCTTGATGGCCGCGGGCTGGTCGCCGGACGGCTGGAATTCGGAATGGATCCTGAACGGCGGCGAACCCTCGAACGGCGCCATGGCATCGTGGTTCAGGGTCGGGTTCAGGACAGGCATAAAGACTTCGTCAGGCATGGGGACAAATATAGAACAACCGCCTGAAAAGGCAAAGGATAAGGGGGTCCGGGGCGTTGACATAAGGCCATGGCGGGCCTAGGTTGGCCCCATAGTCAAAATGTATAAGAGGTATTGATATGGTCTTGCTGATTAATCTTGAACCCACCCAGCTTTCCAAAGAAGACAAGAAACTGCACAAGGCGCTGGGGAAAATTTTTGCCGCCGCCGCGCAAGGCCCCCTCCCCGTCGATCGCCTCCTCGTGCAAACCGCCGTACATGTTCTGAAAAGCGAGACGCTCACGACCGAAGAGAAATGCGATACTCTCGATGCGATTGTGGCAGCCGTGGATCTGCACGAGCGCCCCGCTTTCACTCACATATTTTATACGGCAACGGAAGATCCCATGCTCGAAAAATTCGCCAGCGACCGCACCTTCCGCGCCATTGATCTTTTGCCCGCTCAAGACCGGTTTGGTGCTGCTTATTCATGGCTGGAATCTGGCGATCTGCGAAACGAAGATGAAGCCATCAGGACTGCAAACTACATCGACCACATTCCGGAGCAGGAGCAAATGAATGCCTGCGATAAGTTTTTCGAAGTGTTCGATGATTATGGCGACGTGGTGCTTGCCAAGGAACTCTCTCTTTTGCCTATAAACACCACGGTCACGCCCGCAGAAGCGGTCGAGCGCGCGATGGTCATTGCCATGAACGCGGAAAGCGAGGAACTCATCAACGAGGCGCTGGTTCTCGCCATGGATATAGCGGAAAAAATGCCCGCGGAATCCGCAATAGATCTGATCCATGATGTTCTGAAATTCACGGACAACACGGATATCGCCTTGCAGGCTGTGGACAGGATGCTCGATATGGAAGCCCCCGCTACGGCGTATAATCTTTCCACGCTGGAACAGACCGCACGTTTTTGCGAAGCCAGCTGTCTTGAAGGCGGACGCGTTTCCGAACTAAGACAAACCGTAATCGACATGGCCTTTGCCGTTGTCAACGCGGAGCCAAAAACCAAAGACAAACCGGAACAGATGACCCCCGCAAACTTCGTCCAGAAAATGCAGGCAATGCCCTCGCCGTAAAACGCGCTGGACGACCCCGATTTTCTATAGTATCAAGATTATATGAACAAAGTTCCGGCACAGATCCTGATCCCTTCCCGTTGGCGTCGCGCATCGTAATTTCGCGCGGCCGATAAGCCCTTGCGCTATACCGGCCCTATCCAATCCGCCATATATAAATACAGAGATTTAAGGAATATACGCTGTGCCTGCACATTCTTTCGACCAATTCATCGACCTGTCCAAACCCTTCGCCATTCTTGAAAAGCACGGAACCGTCACCTGTTATCAGGGGCCGCTGCATGTTCTGCAAGGGCTGGACGCCATTCATGCGCTCTCGCTTCAAACCGGCAAGGATGTGGTTTTCCTCCTTCCCTACCGCATAATCCGCGAACGCGGGTTCGAAGCCAAAGGCGACGAGCCGATCCTTGCGCTCTCCGCCTCCCGCACGCTGAGCATGGACAAGGAAGATTTCATCGCAACAATCAAAGACGCGCCGATCGCCATTGCAGGCGAGATCGTTCCCGATATTTCCGACGAGGATTATGCCGCGCTGGTCAAAAAATTTCAGGAAAACGAAATCGGCGGCGGCAATACGTCGCAAACGATTTTATCCCGCCGTTTCGAAGGAAATTTATGCGCCGCCCGCATCGAAAACATCCTGAGCATCTATAAACGGCTGCTTCAGGGCAATGGCCAGTATATGACGGTCTTGTTCGCAAATATCGACAGCCGCGATCCGGCCAAGAACCAGTATATCGTGAGCGCAACGCCCGAACGCCATCTGGAAATTTCCGGCGACGAGGCGATCATGATCCCCATCGCGGGCACGCTGCGCAAAGAAGACCGCGAGACATTCCCCGCGCGCCTGCAGGCCTTCGTGCGCGATGAAAAAGAGATCAACGAGCTGTTTCAGGTTCTGGACGAAGAATTGAAAATGATGGGCTCCATCTGCCCCGAAGGCGGCGAAATCCGCGGACCGTTCCTGCGGGAGATCGGTGCGGTGGTGCACACGGAATATGAACTGGTCGGCCGCCGCCCGCGCAATACGATCGCGGCCTTGCGCGAGACATTGCACGCCCCCACGGTCACCGGATCGCCCATCGAAAGCGCAACGCGCATCATTGAAAAATATGAAACGCAATCGCGCCGGTATTACAGCGGCGAAGTCGGCATTTACAAAGCCCTGCGTACGAAAGAGCATTACGGCGATCTCGACACCGCGATTTTGATCCGCGGCATGGAAATCCGCGGCGACGGAAAATTCTTCGTGCAGGCGGGCGGCGGGCTGGTGAAGGATTCCGATCCGGATTCCGAAGCCAAGGAAAGCGCCGCCAAAGCCATGGGCGTCATGAGCGCGGTCACGGGATCAAGCATCATCAGCGAAACCTATCTGACGCCGGAGTTGCACGACAGCGTGCGCGAGGCCTTGATGGGCCGCAATGCGGAGCTATCGTCCTTTTGGATGAACAAGCAAAATCCGTACATCCTCGCCGGCGAGAATCTGCAGCACAAAGCCGTCACCATCGTGAACAACGAAGACAATTTCGCGTTCATGATCAAGCATCTTCTGGAACGCATGGGCGCGAAGGCGGACGTCGTCGATACGCTCGGCTTTGACCCTGAAAAGGATAAAAGCGGGATCGTCGTGCTCGGCCCCGGGCCCGGCGATCCCAACGACATGGGCGATGCGCGGATGAAAAAGCTGCAGGAATGCATCAAAATTTTGAAAGAGCGGAACAAGCCGATGCTCGGCATCTGCCTCGGCCATCAGGCCCTGTCCGTATTCGAAAAACTATCGGTAAAAAAACAGGACGCGCCGACGCAAGGAGAAGCCAGAAAGGTCAGCGTGTTCGGGCAGGCATGCCTGCTCGGATTCTACAACTCCTTCTCCCCTGTGTTCGACGCCGCCGCGAAGGCGCGCCATGACATCGCGTTCGACACGGACGAAAACGGGCGCATCATCGCCATGGAAGGCAGCGGCTTTGTTGGATTCCAGTTCCATCCGGAATCCGTGCTCTCGCGCGACGGCTATGAATTGATTTATAAGGCGATCACGAAGCTGGATCAGGGGCAGGCATAAAGATCGGCCCCGTCCCCTCTCCTTACACGGATTCGCTTTTCAGGATTTCGGAGAAGCCGAGAATTTGCGCAACCGCCGGCGGGAATTTTATATCGCCGTCTTTGGTCTGGTAATTCTCCAGCAGGCCGACGATGGCGCGGCTGATGGCGACGCCCGTGCCGTTCAGCGTGTGCACGAAAGCGGCCTTTTCGTTTTTAGGCTTGTATTTGATGTTGAGTCTTCTCGACTGGTATTCGGTGCAATTGCTGGTGCTGGTCACCTCGCCGTATTCGCCCGCCTCGCCGCGGCCCGGCATCCATGCTTCGATGTCGAATTTGCGGTAGGCCGACGCCCCCAGATCGCCGGACGCGATGTCGAGAACGCGGTACGACAGCCCCAGATCGTCGAAAACTTCCATTTCGATTTCGAGAAGCTCCTGATGAATTTTCTCGCTGTCTTCGGGCAGACACAGAACGACCATCTCCACTTTCGTGAACTGGTGCACGCGGTAGATCCCCCGCGTGGCCTTGCCGCCGGCCCGCTCGGTGCGGAAGCAGTGGCTTAAGCCCACGAGCTTCACCGGTAGCTGGCTTTCCGCCAGAACCTCGTCGCGGAACTGGCCGCACAAGGTAATTTCCGCCGTCGCGATAAGGCTCAAATTCGTATCTTCGATGCAATAGGTGTTCGTTTCATTGCCGCGCGGAACATATCCCGTGCCCAAAAGCGTGTCATTGTTGGCGATGTCCGGCGTAATCTGGAACTGGTAGCCGCGCGCGATAAGCTTCTTTATCACGTGATGCTGTAGCGCGATTTCCAAAAGCGCGCCTTTTCCCTTGAGGAAATAAAATCCGGAGCCTGCAACCTTCGATCCGGCCTCCATGTCTATGATTTTCAGATCCCGGCCAAGGTCCAGATGGTCCTTGGGCTTGAAGGAAAAAGAAGGAACGGGAAATTTTCCGGTCTTGATGGTTACGCTGTCGCTCTCTTCCGCGCCGATCGGCGTTTGCGGATGCGTCAGGTTCGGCACCATTTTCAAGACGTCGTCGGCCTGCGCCTTGACGACGCGCAGTTCGGCTTCCAAGGCTTCGCCTTCGGCGCGCAGTTTTTTGCCCGCTTCGGCCCGCGCGGCAGGGTCCATATCCCGCTGCGAAGAAATCTTGTTGGATTCGGACCTTACATGCTGAAGGTCCTGCTCGAGCTTCCTGCGCTTGGCATCAACCTCCAGCAAATGATCGATATCCAGACTCACATTTCTGTTCGCGCAATTTTGCTTTACGAGATCGGCGTTTTCTCTGATGAATTTTATGTCAAGCATAGCAAACCTTAATGTCCAAATTTCTTGGCAAACTAATCCAAGATTCCAGCCAAGTCCACGGGTTTTAAGCCCGTCTCCTCACCGATCCGCGCCAAGGGATGTTGACATAATTGATGCTGTGGCCTAGGGTGCCCCTGTTCATTCAGGAGTATTCTATGTCGTTCGAAGTCAGCCCCGGCCTTTCCCAAACTTTGCAGGATGTTTACAAACGCGCAGCAGAAGGCACGCTGACCGGCAATGCCGCCGTATCGGATTTGCTGTTCGCATTGGTCAAGGAGTCGGTAAATGAAAGCATACGCAATCCCGAAATGACGCAGACCGCCATCAAGTTGATTATCGACAAGTTGCCGCCAGAAGAGGCATATCATAAGACTATGATGATACGGCCATTGAGCGGCTACCCGTTGAGAGAATGGCTGACGCAAAAGGCGCTCGATACCATCGATGCATGCACGGACATGAGCGCCAATGACCGCCTGAAAGCCTTTCAAGACATGTTGAAAGAGCAAGAAGCAAGCGCAAAGTTGAAATCCAAGATTTACAAAGAGGCCATTCAAGCGATTGGTGAACTTCCCAACCACAAAATGTTCAAAGCCTCTATGGATTTGGCAGAAGCCTGCGAAGGCGATTCCGAACTAAACAAGAAAGCTTTGATTTTCGCCCGATCCGCCTTGTTAAAACTGCCGTACAAAGAAGTCACCGCCGCAGGGTTGGATCTTGCACGCAAGTTTGAACGAAATGACCCCATGCGTGAAATCGCGCTAAAGCGCTCGTTCGCGGCAATCAAATACATGCCGGAATCTCATCGGTTCAATGCCGCCATGCAGCATGTCTATGAAAGCGACAACGAGAAATTCAAGGAACGCGCCTTGATGTACGCCCATCAGGTTATCGGCACCGTACCGCTTAAAGACAGAGCAGAAGCCTTTTACGAGATTTATACAGAAATCAAGGACAAGAGCCGCCCGCTCGCCATAAAGTGTTTTGCATTGTCCCTTCACAACGTCTGTCACTTACATGATTGGTTCCGCCATCAAATGGCAAAGGGCTTGGCAAAAACGATTTCGGAAACGCCGGAATTGCAGGCCAATGAGGAACTGCGCGATAAAACCTTTAAAACGGCGCTGGACAGCTGCGTTGTAGGCGTTTTGAAAGAAACCGTGTCTTTCGTGCGGGATGTTCTGGAGTACGCAACAACCGACGAGCAGCGAGAACTGGGCCTTCGCTATGCTGTTTTGCATTTGCCCGATGCCGATCCCAAAAAATTGTTTTCGGAAGCGATATCGCTCTACCCCGTAGTCGCAGGCTATCCGGACATGGAAGACGATGTCCTCAGGCTTGCCGTCAAGGGCGTCGGGTTCTACCCCTTGGAAAAGCGCATCGAAAACTACAAGGACATCATCATGCTTGCGCCTGAAAGTGATGGCATCGCCCGCGCTTGCAACGAAGAAATCGCGAAAACGAAAAAGGCTCTTGAACCACCAGAAGATGCAATGGACATAGAAGAATTCGTCAAGCGGATGGCCGCGTTGCCGAAGCCACAAGCCCCGACACTTTAACACCACGATAGAAACGCAGCATGCTTAATTCCGATATCAGTCCCTATTTCAAGAAACTGGCCCAAGACCTCTGGCATGCCCATGATGCGACGCCGAACCATTTCATCGGCCTTATCACCGATGCGCGGTTCTATCTGGACGAGCCTTTTACAAGCATTGAAAAACTGGTGGATGCCGTGCAACGCGCAACCCGCGTCATGACGCTGCATCACGGCGGGCTATTGGGCAATGACGAATTCGCCGCCGCCTATGACAAGCATTACTTTCCATTGTGGTCGAGCCATGCACCGCTCAAAGCCGATCCCGCCTTGCAAGAAGGGCTGGCCAATCGTTTATACAACATTGACGAGCAAAAAACAGACACGCACGCCTCCCTTATCATCGGCAACGGATCGAACGATATTATCAGACCGATCATCGAACGCTTGCGCGCCCGATCCATTCCGATGCAGTTCGAAATTGCGGATCATGATTTCACGCGCCTTGCTGTCAACCACATGGATGAACAAGGCCTGAAAAATTACGCGGCATATTCCATTTCCTTGAGCGAGAAACTGACAAACCGCATTATCGCCGTGCCAAGCTCGAACCCGCCGCATACAATCGAAAAAGACAAAGAAAAGCATGAAGCCTATGCCGAACTGATCAAACCGATGCGCGAGCGCGTTTTGTCCGGCGCGGTCATGTCCACGCTCACTTTCTTTCCCACCCCCATCGATGCCGAAATCGACGGCATTCCCTATCAGGATTATCTGAAGCTGTTTTTCGAGCTGTGCGACCAGCCGGATGCGCAGATTGAAAAGGCCAATGACTTCCTGATCGAAAAATTGAACAAAACAACGGAGCTTCGCTTCACGAACGATGACGGAACCGATGTGCGCATGTCGTTGGTCGACCATGACGGCCGCCACTTTACGTTCGCCAACAGCCAGACGCGGCGCAACGTGCCGGGATCGGAAGTGTTCAGCGCACCGCGTGTGGACAGCGTGAACGGCGTGATTGTCTCCAAAGGAAAATTCCTTGCCATTCAGGATGAAACAAAACAGGTCGTCAACCTGACGCGCCATTTCGAAGACGGCGTCATGGTTTCCTTTACCGCCGAAGAAGGCGAAGAGCATTTTCAGGAATTCCTAGACCTTCACCCCAATCACGCGCGCGTTGGCGAAATCGGCATCGGCACCAATCCACACCTGAAACGTCACGTCGCCAACGGATTGCTGGTGGAAAAAATCAGCTCCAGCTTCCACACCGCGCAAGGCGATGCCTATACCATGACCGATTACCTCGGCACGCCCGTCCACATGAACAACGGCAACAAGGCCAGAATGCATTGGGATATCACCACGATGCTCGGCGATATGTATCTGGACGGCGAATGCATCCTCAAAGACGGCGTGTTCCTGCCCCCTGAACTGGACGTTCTCAACCGCGGCTGGAACGCCGTGCCGGCGGAAGAACGCCCCGACCGCTGGAAAGACTATAAAGGCCCCTACACAGGCCCTGTCTAAGCCGTATGAAATCATGCTATACAACATATGCTGCAGCTGCGTAAAACCAGCATGTTATTCATAACGTAAAACAGGATTTTCGATGTCGGTTCTCGATAAGCTCAAAGACCCCCAGCGCGTGTACAATTACCTTTATTGGCGCGTGCGCGATTTCATTCAGTATTTCGAGAACTGGGCCGCCCTGCTCCGCATCAAGAAAACCAGCCGCGAGCCGTTTGAGACCAAACCGCATGGCCGCAAAGAAGAAGTGATCATCTCCCTCACCTCCTACCCCAAGCGGTTCGGCACGCTGCACTGGACTCTCGAATGCCTGACGCGGCAAACGGTCAAGGCCGACCGCGTTATCGTCTGGCTGTACGAGCCGGACATGGCGCATATCACGCCGGAGATGCGCGCACTGGAATCCCGCAATGTCGAATTCCGCGCCGCGCCCGAAGATTACAAATCCTTTAAGAAAATTTTCTACACGCTCACAACTTTTCCTAATGCCATCATCATCACGGTTGACGACGACATGTATTACAAGCCGACCATGCTGGAAGAATTGATCGAAGCGTGGAGCGGCGACTACAAGGAAATCGTCTGCCATTATGGTGTGCGCATTCCCGTCGATGCATCAGGAAAAAAGCGTCCTTTCCGCGAGTGGAAGGAAATCAGAGGCCCGCTGGCGGATGCGCTGGATGTTATGCCCTACGGCTTCGGCGGCGTTCTGTACCCGCCCGGCGCCCTGCCGCCGCAAACGCTCAACACCGCTGATTTCAAGCGCCTGTGTCCGCACGCGGACGATGTCTGGCTGTACTGGATGGCGCGCATGAACGGCTGCAGATACCGCAAGGCGCCCAAGGATGTCAAAGTGCTGGAATGGCCGTCCACGCAAGCGAGCGGCCTGAAAAACCAGAACATGGGTTGGCGCAACGACGAGCAGATCGACAAGATGGCGAAAGAATACGGCTGGCCGTCGTTCGAGACTGCTTAATCGGACCCGTCTGGGGAAAACTTCCATCAAATCGTTGCATCGCGTGCATATGAGCCTACCCTTAAAGATCTAGGGAAGGAGACGAATCATGCTGCATTCACCCATCGGTCCGCAAAAGCCGGAAAACGGCATTGCCGCCCCCTTCACCCAAGCCATCAACCGGTATTACCAAAGCCGCAAGGGCGAGGGAGGCAACGCGCTTGATGCCGCCCTCGATGAAGCCGAAAAACTGCCAGCCGAAAAACAGCATGCCGCGGCCATGAGCGTGTTCGCCCGCGCCAACCATGGTAGCCCGCAGGAGACAAGAGCCATCACGATGGCACTCGATACGATTGCACTTCTGCCACTTGCCGACCACGTCCCCGCCGCCTTTTCCGTGTTTGAAACATCTTTCAGCCCCGAAGTGGAGTTGCGCGCCGTGCAGATCATGACCGTATGCGCGCAAAACAACGGCTCCGATATTCAGGCCCTGCGCACCGCCCTTTTGATGAGCGAGAATGACGAAGCATTGTGCAAACCCCTGCGGTCCAAGCTGGCCCAGCTTTTCGGCTCCGGGCCGGAAAATAAACCCGCAGCAATGTAGTTGATTTTGCGTTCGGCGGCCTATATCGCTTCTTCATGAATATGATTGATTTTTTAAAATCCCGCCGCTCGACCTCCCTTAAATTTTTAAGCGAACCCGGCCCCTCGCCCGAACAGGTAAAAGAAATTCTAGCCGTGGCAAGCCGCGTGCCCGACCACAACAAGCTGGCCCCATGGTGGTTCGCGACGTTCGAAGGCAAAGGCCGTGAAGAGTTCGGCAAGGTTTTGCGCAAAGCGTATTTGCGCGAAGACAAAGACGCCGCCGAAGCAAAGCTCGATTTGGAAGCAGAAAAATTCCTGCGCGCGCCGCTGGTGATTGCCGTCATCTCGCGCATCAAGGAAGGCAAAGCTCCGCAGTGGGAGCAGATGTTAAGCGCGGGCGCGGCCTGTTACAATTTGTGTGTGGCCGCCAACGCGATGGGATTTGCCAGCAACTGGCTGACCGAATGGCCGGCGTTTAACGAAGATGTGCGCGCGGCGCTGGGATGCGACGAGCGCGACAATATCGCAGGGTTCATCTATATCGGTACACAAACAGAAAAACCGGACGAGCGCGAACGCCCCGAGTTGAAAGATATCGTCACTACATGGTCTGAAGGATACGCGCCAAACAAAGGCGATGCCTATGGCAAGGCGCAGTTCGGCATTCCCAAAGCGGGGTTTAAAACCCCCACCTAATCGTCATTCCGAGCGCACGCGAGGAATCTTCGCCTTTTAATAAAAAGAAAAGATCCCTCCGCGCTACGCACGTTCGGGATGACGAGTAGTTTTCTTACCCTGCTTCGCCTTCGCCGGACTTGTCGAATTTCACGACAACGCCGCGTTTTTTGAAATAGGACTTCATCATCTGGCGGCCCTGGCGGTTGTTCTGCACCAGCTTTACCGTTTCAAACGTGGCTTCTTTGGTACCTTGCGCTTTCAGTTCAACCTTTAGCGCGGCGATAGCCTCGTCGAGACCTTCGTTGTCGTTGCGGAAGGATTCATAAATGTCTTCCTTGATCTGATCGATTTTGCTTGCAACCATGATGTCCTCTTAATTGTACAATGATAATTTCTTGGTGATTTCGCGGATCGTGTCCGTATCGCCGAACAGCGCAAGGCCCATATATTCAACCTCATCGCCCTTGGCGGCGGTCGTCGCATCCATTTGTTCCTGCGTTTTGCCGATGGTCATGGTGCGCAGGAAATCCGTAAACGCAATGCCCTTTTGCAGCGCGGCTTCGCGGACGTTTTTGATGGCGTTGGAGTTTTTCGCCTTCAGCGCAATTACGGGATAATGCGAAATCGACGGGTGCACCGTGCCGTCGCCGTCCGTGTAATCGACAAAGCAGAAATCCTGATCCTTCGCGATATTGCCGACAAGACCCGCCATGGTGTGACCGATGGCGTTCATCAGCTTGCCCGGGTTTGTTTCTTTCTCATTCACCACAACAACGAAGCGCTTTTTCGTTTCATCGACGGATTTGTAATCACCCGAAACGGACGCCGCGACGGAGGCCGGCGCAACATCGCCCTTGTGCGGCCCCGCCATTTTCACGGGCGCATGGGTTTTATGCGTGGGTTTCAACGTCGGAAACGCAATGACTTCGCGGATATTGTGCGATCCGGTGAGCAGCATCGCCAGACGGTCGATCCCCATGCCCCAGCCGCCCGTCGGCGGCATGCCGTATTCAAGCGCCGTAACGTAATCATCATCCATATGCTGAGCTTCGTCATCGCCCGCATCAGCCTGCGCCACCTGTTCTTCGAAACGCAGTTTCTGAATTTTCGGATCGTTCAATTCCGAGAACGCATTCGCGATTTCCCAGCCGTTGGCGTAAGACTCGAAACGCTCGACCAGACGCTCATCGTTCCGGTGAACTTTGGCAAGTGGCGAAATATCCATCGGGTGATCCGTCACATGGATCGGCTGGATCAGCGTGTGTTCGACCTTTTCATCGAACACAGCCGCAATGATCTGCCCCCAGTTGGATTTCGGATCGACCTTGATGCCGAGTTTTTTGGCTTCTTCCAGCGCTTCGCCCGCAGACTGGCATTTCAGGAAGTCCACGCCCGTTTCGCGTTTGATGAGGTCCGTCATGCTCACGCGCGGCCACGGCTTTTCGAAATCGAGAAGATTGTCGCCCATCTGCACCTGCATCGAACCCGTGACTTCGAGCGCACATTTGCGCACCAGATCTTCGATCAGGTCCATGATGTCGTTATAGTCTTTGTAGGCGTGATAGGCCTCGATGGAGGTGAATTCCGGATTGTGCTTGATGGAAATGCCTTCGTTGCGGAAGATGCGGCCGATTTCAAACACCGCATCGGCAAGACCGCCGACGATCAGACGCTTCAGCGGCAATTCGGTTGCGATGCGCAAGAAGAAATCCGCATCCAGCGCGTTGTGATGCGTGATGAACGGCTTTGCCGTCGCGCCCCCCTTGATGGCGTGAAAGATCGGAGTCTCTACTTCGATCGCGCCCATATTCTCCATGTAGGTGCGGATGAAGGAAATGATTTTGGAACGGCGGCGCAACGTCTCACGGCTTTCATCGTTCATGATGAGGTCGAGATAGCGCTGGCGGTAGCGTTGCTCCACATCCGTCAAGCCGTGATATTTTTCCGGTAGCGGCAACATGGATTTGGCCAGCATCTCCACGGACGAAGCGCGGACCGACAACTCCCCGCGCGGCGTTCTGCGCATCGTGCCGTGCGCCCCGATGATATCGCCGATGTCGAACAGATCGAGTTTTGCCAACTCCTCCTCGCTCATGGTGTCCTTGTGGCAGAACACCTGAATCTTGCCCGAAGCATCCTGCAGATCCAAAAACATGCCGTTGTTGCGCATGGCGCGGATGCGCCCCGCCACCGCGACCTTGTCTTCGGTCTCAACGCCGTTTTCGAGCGAAGCGTATTTTTCCTGCAATTCTTCGGCCTGATGCGAGCGGGCGAAATTATGCGGGTACGGCTCCATGCCCTTTTTGCGCATTTCCGCCAGTTTCTGCTCCCGCGCCTCGCGCGGATTGGTGGAAAGGGCGTCTTTTTTCATTTCTGCTTGTGTCATGGCCGTGGTTCTATGCTAAAATATTGATTGTGCTCATTTATGGACCAAATCCCTATGAAAAATCAAGCGTCTCCAGCCCCTAACGCACAGTCCGGAAGCATATTAATCTGGATTCTCATCATGGTAGGCCTGTTCGGGGCCTTGAGCTTTGCTATGTCGCAAGGAAGCCGGACGAGCGCATCCAATATCAACGCCGAACAGGCAAAACTGGTCGGCACCGAAATCATCGATTACGCCCGCCTGATGCGCGATACCGTCAAATCATTGCGGGTGAACGGCTGCAAGGATACGGATATCAGCTTCTACGGGATCATCTCGTCGAGCGCCGCCTCCGCCTACGACAATGCAAACACGCCCGTTGCCGACGAAGATTATAAATGCCATGTGTTCAACGGAAAGGGCGGCGGCATCAATCCGCAAAAGCCGCCCGAAGGATTCCCCGCAGGCGCGCAATATTACGTGACAGGCCACACCGCCGTTCAGGGCGTGGGCACAGCGGAACCGGACCTCGTTCTGATTTTAAAAAATATAGATGTGAATGTCTGCACGCAGATCAATAAAACGCTGGGCGTTCAAAACTATGCTTCGGACGATTACGCGGACGCCAATGAATTCGACGGCGATTACCCGGGCAGCGCCGCACAAGCCATCGGCGACGACAATACAAACCCGGACTATGTTGCAGGGCAGCCTGCCGCTTGCGTTGCCAGTTATAGCGTGCAAGCCGCCAACACATATTTCCTTTATTATGTTCTGCTCGGGAGATAGCGCATGAAAAGCCAGTCCGGCAATGCTTTGTTCCTCATTCTGATCGCCATTTTCCTGTTGGGCGGATTGACGGTTCTGCTCTCGCGCTCGGGCACGCAAACAGATGAAACCGGCGATGTCGAACGCGCGAGTATCACTGCCAACGAGATGCTACGCTACACGGCGGCGCTCGGCGCGCAGGTGCAGCGGCTGATCTCAAGCGGTTGCTCCGAAAACGAATTGAGCTTCTATTCGAACAAATGGACGACGCCCGCCGATTACGAGAATGCTGACGAACTTTCAACCGACGTCGATACAAATTTCAATTGCTTCGTTTATGACACTCGCGGCGCAGGATACCCATGGAAGGAAATACCCGAAGGCGTTTCCAATAGTGCAACCGAGTACTACATCACCGGCACCATCGGCATCAAAGATGTCGGCACGACAGGATACGAGCTTGTTTTGATTGCCCCGGACGTTAGGCAAGAAGTATGTAGCCGTATCAATGCCAGCCTAAGCGTCAATAGTTTTGCCAGCGACAGCTACACGAGCGCCCAACCATTCCAAGGATCATACGGCACTGGAACAACCGTAACCTTCGGCGTCGCTGGAACAAACCCAAGTTACGTCGTAGGGAAAAAAGCAGCCTGCATGGAAGATGGGGGCGGCAATTATTTCTTCTATCAGGTACTACACGCCCGTTAAGCTTTTTTCGACAGCGCCACGATTTCGGCAGGCGTTTCTTTCACCGTATCGGGAAAGCCGAGCGATTCCATGGTTTTATCCTTGGAGATAAAATAGAGCTTGGTGAACGGCTCTGTAATCTGGGATTTGTCGTCCGGATATTTGCGCTTGGCGGCGGTGAGCGTTTCCGGGTTCACCATGACTTCGTCACCGTCCAGATCGTGCAGGATAATTAGCGGCATTCTCAACCTATTCTTTTGCTCTTGAAGCACAGCGTGCTATGTATCTGACTATGACAACCCAGAGCGCCGCCATCAAGCCCGAAAGCGTAAAAATACCGAAAATTCCGGCGCTTTACGTCAACGCCCGCCATGCGTTTCTGATGAGCACGGATGGCGAGGTCGAACAGCTTTCCCACGAAGCCGCAAAACGACAGATCCACGGCAAGCCCGTGATGGTGTGCCACGCGCCCTATACCTGCAAACGCCTTGGCCTTGAAAGCATGATCGCCTTCGATGTGCTCGAACTCTTCGCCTTTGTGCATCCAGCCACCTTCGCAGTCCCCACTCCCGTCGGCATTGCCCGCGCCATCGGCATCACGACGCCCGAAACGGCGGAAGATTATCCGTTCGCCTTGATGGAAGCCGCAGGAGCCTTGCTATCCGACATCCGCGCCGATGTGTGGCGCGGACGGGCCGACCCCGTAAAAATCGCGGGCGTGATGGGGCAGAATGGACGCGGATGGGTGTGGACGCCCTATATCTTTTCCGCCTTCGGCCAGACATACGATCCCAAAGAGCCGATCATGTCCAAGGCGGATTTGAATATCTGGAAATCCTTGCCCGAATGGTCCGAAGAAGCTCCGCCACCACCAGCCTCCCACCATCCCGTCACTGGTGAGGAAGCGCGCGAAAGGCTGGCGGGTATTTTGGGCACCGGCGCGGAAAGCCGCACCGCGCAAATGGAATATACAAGCGCCATGACGGGCGCATTCAAACCCGTCGATGCGGACGGCGCGCCGCATGCCGTGCTGGCCGAAGCCGGAACCGGCGTCGGAAAAACGCTGGGCTATCTCTCCCCCGCAAGCGTATGGGCGCAAAAGAACAAGGGCACGGTATGGATTTCCACCTACACGAAAAACCTGCAGCGGCAAATCAATCAGGAGATGGACCGCCTCTATCCCGATCCCGATTTGAAAGACGCCAAAGTTGCCATCCGTAAAGGCCGCGAAAACTACCTGTGTTTGTTGAATTTCGAGGATATGGCGGCGGGCGCAGGATTGGCCAAGCAAGCCAGCACCGCCATCGCGGCCGGAATCATGGCGCGGTGGGCGGCGGCCACGCGCGACGGCGATTTGTCGGGAGGCGATTTTCCGGGATGGCTGACGGGCTTGCTCGGTTTTGCGCACACGACAGGTCTTGCCGACCGCCGCGGCGAATGCATCTATGCGGCCTGCGACCATTACCATAGATGCTACGTCGAGCGCAGCGTGCGCAAATCGCGCCATGCTGAGTTGGTTGTCGCCAATCATGCGCTGGTTATGATACAGACCGCCGACAGCGGGACCGACACCGATTTGCCCAAGCATTATATTTTCGACGAAGGGCATCATTTGTTCGATGCTGCCGATTCTGCCTATGCCGGACATTTAACGGCGCTGGAAACATACGAGCTACGGCGCTGGCTCCGCGGCAATGAAGGATCGGGCAAATCGCGCGCGCGGGGATTGAAACGCCGCGCCGAAGACGCCGTCGCGGGCGATGCGGATTTGGAAGTTTTGCTGTCCGACATCATCGAGACAAGCAGCATCCTTACCTCCGAAGGCTGGCAGGCGCGATTGAAGGACAATGCCCCCAAAGGCGCCTGCGAGGAATTTCTGCAAGCCGTCTATCGTCAGGTGTTCGCCCGCGCGGACGGGCGCGACGGCCCCTATTCGCTGGAAACCGACACGCAGCCGATCACCGACGAGGTCAAACCCGCTACAAAAAAACTGCGCAAAGCGTTCGAGGATTTGCAGGCGCCGATGCTCAAGCTGATCAACGGCCTCAAGAAAAAGCTGCACGATCAGGGCGAAATGATGGAAGCGGATATGCGCAGGCGCATCGACGCGCTCATCATCACCGTCGGACTTCGCGCGGCAGCGCTCGGCGGATGGATGGCCATGCTCGATACGCTCGAAGATAAAACGAAGCCGGATCATTTCATCGACTGGATGGAGATAGAACGCATCGAAGGCCGCGCGTATGATGTAGGACTGTACCGTCACTGGATCGATCCGATGGCACCGTTCGCGGCCAGCATGCGCCCGCACGCGCACGGAATCGCCGTAACATCCGCCACGCTTCGCGACGGCACGGACAATCCGGAAGAGAACTGGCGCGTGGCGCGCGATTTGTCTGGCCTGTCGCATCTCACCCCCCACATTCATCAAGAAGCGTTTGAATCGCCGTTCGATTATCCGGCGCGGACCAAAGTATTTGTTATCAATGACGTGCGCAAAGACGATTTGGGACAAGTCGCCAATGCCTATGCCGCCCTGTTCGAAGCGGCAGGGGGCGGCGCGCTCGGCTTGTTCACGGCCATCCAGAGATTGAAGGCCGTTCATGACAAGATCGGCGCTAGACTCGAAGACAAGGGACTGCATTTGTATGCGCAGCATGTGGACGCCATGGACAACGGCACGCTGGTCGATATTTTCCGCGACGATGTGAATGCCTGCCTGCTCGGCACCGATGCCGTGCGCGACGGCGTGGACGTGCCCGGCGAGTCTTTGCGGCTTATCGTCTTTGACCGCGTGCCGTGGCCCCGCCCCACCATCCTTCACCGCGCCCGCCGCGAGGCGTTCGGCAAAAAGCAGTATGACGAGCGGATTACCCGCCTGAAGCTCAAGCAGGCGTTCGGCCGCCTGATCCGACGCGCCGGCGACAAGGGGGTCTTCGTTATGATGGATTCCATGTTGCCGTCCCGGCTTTACGGGGCTTTTCCGGACGGGGTGGAAGTCCAGAAAGTCGGGCTGTCCGAGGCGGCCTCCGAGATCAAGAAATTTCTTGCCTGAAATGCGAAAACGGGCGATAAGGCGGCTACGAATTGGGGACAAAAGAAACGGCTGTTTGTCTACCCGTGGAGCGGGCCGGACGCGGTGCGTAGCTTCGCCCCCCTCGCCGCCCAGCCCTATGCGCTGTTCTTCGATTCCTCCCGCGACGGTCATCCGCTTTCGCGGGTTTCTTATCTCTGCTGGCATCCGTTCGAAACTATCGAAAGCAAGGACGGCCGCATCACCATAACCAACAAAGACCATCAATTCACGTACCAAGGCGATGCGTTCAAGGTGGTCAAAGAACGCCTCGCGCTGTGGGGCGATGCGGTTAAGACAAAGCCCGATCTTCCCGCGTTTCAGGGCGGCGCGGCGGGGTTTTTCGGATATGATCTGGCGCGCGCGCTGGAGCGTTTGCCCTCCAAAGCAAAGCCGCATTCGCAGCCCGATCTTTGCATCGGCTTGTACGACAAGGTGCTCGCGTTCGATCACGCGCGCGGCGAGGCCGTTTTGATGATCCACGCCGAAAACGAAGCGGACGCCCTGAAACACAAAGCCTATATCGAATGGATTACCATCCATGATGTACCTGTTTTTTCCGGCGCAGCGATAGACTGGCGCAGCGAAAAGAGCGACGCGGACTACAAAGCCGATATCGCGCGGGTTATCGAATACATCTATGCGGGCGATATTTTTCAGGCGAATTTGTCGCGGCGCTTTAGCGGCGTTTTGCCCGAAGAATTTGATCCATACGCGCACTATGTTCATCTGCGCAGGATCAACGGCGCGCCCTATGGGGCCTATATGAATTTCGGCGTAGCAACGCTGGCCAGTTCTTCCCCCGAGCGTTTCCTCGAGGTTAAAAACCGCATCGTCGAAACGCGGCCCATAAAAGGCACGCATGTGAACGCGGCGGCACTGGAAAAGAGCGGCAAGGACCGCGCGGAAAACATCATGATTGTGGATTTGCTCCGCAATGATTTGTCAAAGGTCTGCGAGGATCATTCGGTCGAGGTTGCGGATTTGTGCAAAATCGAAAGCTTCGAAGGATTGCACCACATGGTCTCCACCGTGCGCGGACGGCTACGCGGGAACGAAAGCGCGCTTGATGCGCTTCGCGCCTGCTTCCCCGGAGGCTCCATCACCGGCGCGCCGAAAATACGCGCCATGCAGATTATCGACGAGTTGGAGCCGCATCGTCGCAGCGCCTACTGCGGCGCGATCGGCTGGGCGGGTTTTGACGGCGCGATGGATACGGCGATTACCATCCGCACGCTGGTGTACGAGAACGGCCTGGTTCATCTGCAAACCGGCGGAGGGATTACAGCGCAAAGCGATCCGGCGGCGGAACTGGAAGAAACGCTCGTCAAAGCGGCCAAGATGTTCGAGAGTTTCGAGATCAGCGGGGCATTGAAGAAAACCGCATGATCCTGCTCATCGACAATTACGATTCCTTCGTTCACAACCTTGCCCGCCATGTCGGCATGCTGGGCCGCGAGCGCCGCGTGGTGCGCAACAACGAAATTTCCATCAACGATATTTCGCAAGATCCGCCGGACGCGATCATCCTATCCCCCGGCCCATGCACGCCAAGCGAGGCAGGAATCTGCAATGAAGTAATCCGGAAGTTCGGGAACCGCATCCCCATCCTCGGCGTGTGCCTCGGCCATCAATGCATCGGCGAGGTTTACGGCGGGCAAGTCATCCGCGCACCCGAACCCGTGCACGGCAGAGCTTCACTGATCGAGCACAACGGCGACGGGATTTTCATGGGACTTCCCAATCCGCTGATGGCGGGACGCTATCATTCATTGGTCGTGCATGTGCCCGCCAATGCCCCGCTTGCCGTTACAGCGCAGACCGAAGACGACCGCATCATCATGGCATTCCAACACAAAACACATCCTGTCTACGGCATTCAATTCCATCCCGAAAGTTGCCTGACAGACCATGGCATAGACATCCTGCGCAATTTCATGAGCATCGCCGATGAATGGAATATGCGCCTAAGGAAAGCCGCATGAGCATTATCTGGAAAGACGGAAATTTTCTGGACGGCACCGTGGCGCAAGTGTTCCACGATGACGGCGGGTTCGCCAACGGATTGGCCGTGTTCGATTCCATGCCCGCGAAAGACGGCATACTCGATTCCGATGCACGGGCGCATTTCGACCGTTTGATCCATGATGCGCAAGTCGTGCTCGGCCTGAGCAAATCATGGCTGCCCGTGTTCGAAAGCCTGACAGAAGCGTGGCTCCCCCTGCTCGCCCAAAACAACCTCACCAAAGGCTATGCCCGCATCAAGACGATCGTCACGGGCGGAATTTCCGATGGGCCGCTGAGCGTGTCCGAAGTGCCAAGCGTGGTGATTTCGGTGACCAGAGCCGGATCGCCCGAAGGATTGTCAGCCTTGAAATGCGCTGTGGTGGATGCGCATCCGCGCATTGCAGGCGACAAGCTCGAGAATTGCAAACGCATCGATTATACGCGATCCTTGGCCGCGCGGCGCATCGCGCAAGGCCGCGGCGCGGACGAGGCGATTTTGATGAACACCAAAGGCGATGCCGCCTGCGGCGCGACGAGCAATCTGTTCATAGAAGAAAACGGCGCACTCATCACTCCGCCGCTATCCGAAGGCGTTCTGGCAGGCATCACGCGGGCGAGAATTATCCGCGACCGCGGGGCCAAGGAAGAACCGATTTCGGAGCGCAGATTGCGCGAGGCCGGAAAGATTTATCTAACCAACAGCTTCTGGGGCATGCGGCCCGCAGCGCTGCGCTAACCCTTGACTTGTAGCGAATAGAGTAGCTAGCTTTGTGTTCAGAGAGGACGCCATGGAAAACATCATATCCGTCGATTTTAAAAAGTCTGCCAAAGACGAACAGCCTGCGGAACAGGCAAAAGCTCTGCCGGCTCAAGGCACGCGCGCCGATCCGAAACTGGCAGCATGGATAGACGCTTCGTTCCGGCGCGGATCGAGGGATTTCTAGAAAATTAAAAGCCCCGATACGGGGCTTTTCTTTTAAGCGGCTTTGGCGGCTTCAAGTTTGATGGAAGCCAGCTGCAATTTTTTATGAAGAAGCGTTTTTTCCGAAGATTCTGTCGCCAGCTTCAATTCATCATTGATGTTGGCGATATCCTGTTCGATGGCGGCGGCGTTCAGATCGGAGACCGGAACGGCCTGTTCGGCCAGCAATGCGCAATGTTTCGCCGTCACGTCGGCAAAACCGCCCGCGATGAAGATTTTCTCTGGCGCATCGCCCTCTTTTTTAAACACTTCGACCACGCCCGGCTTCACGGCGGCGATCAGGGACATATGGCCCGCGCGCACGCCGAAATAGCCTTCCTCGCCCGGAATGACAACTTGCCACGCGGGTTCGGAGACAAGGATCTTGTCCGGCGATACGAGTTCGAAATTAAAGGTCTGAGGTAGATCAGCCATCGTTTTTATCCTTACGCTGCTTCTGCTGCCATTTTCTTGGCTTTGGCTTCGGCGTCTTCGATCGTGCCGACCATGTAGAAGGCCGATTCCGGCAGGTGGTCGTATTTACCATCGACAATCGCGCGGAAGCCCTTGATCGTGTCAGCCAGTTGGACGAAAACGCCCGGGCTACCTGTAAAGACTTCGGCAACGTGGAACGGCTGCGACAAGAAGCGCTGGATCTTACGGGCGCGCGCAACGACCAGTTTGTCTTCTTCGGACAGTTCATCCATACCCAAAATCGCGATGATGTCCTGCAGAGCCTTGTACTGCTGCAACGTGCGCTGAACATCGGCCGCACATTTATAGTGCTCTTCACCCACAACGCGCGGGTCAAGAATACGGGATGTGGAATCCAGCGGGTCAACGGCAGGGTAAATACCAAGTTCCGCGATCTGACGGGACAGAACGGTCGTCGCATCCAAGTGCGCGAAGGTCGTGGCCGGTGCAGGGTCGGTCAAGTCATCGGCAGGAACGTAAACAGCCTGAACGGATGTAATCGAGCCTTTGTTGGTCGATGTAATACGTTCTTGCAGTGCGCCCATGTCGGTCGCCAATGTTGGCTGGTAACCCACGGCGGAAGGAATACGGCCCAGAAGCGCGGACACTTCGGCGCCTGCCTGCGTAAAGCGGAACACGTTGTCCATAAAGAACAGAACGTCCTGACCTTCTTCGTCGCGGAAATATTCGGCCATGGAAAGACCGGACAGCGCAACACGTGCACGCGCACCCGGTGGTTCATTCATCTGGCCGTACACGAGGGCAACTTTGGAAACGCCGTCCAGCTTGATAACGCCGGCATCCATCATTTCGTGGTAAAGGTCGTTCCCTTCGCGGGTACGCTCACCAACGCCCGCGAACACGGAAACGCCGCCGTGTTCTTTCGCGATGTTGTTGATCAATTCCTGAATGGTAACCGTTTTACCAACGCCGGCACCGCCGAACAGACCGATCTTGCCGCCTTTGAGGTACGGGCAAAGAAGGTCTACGACTTTGATGCCTGTAACAAGCTGCTCGGCCTCGGAGGACTGGTCAACAAACGCAGGCGCGTCGCGGTGGATCGGGTAGGTTTTCTTCGCGTTAACAGGGCCGCGCTCGTCGATCGCCTGACCCGTTACATCCATGATGCGTCCCAGCGTTTCAGGACCGACAGGAACATTGATCGTCGCGCCCGTATCGACAACTTCGGAACCGCGAACCAGCCCGTCCGTAGAGTCCATCGCGATGGCGCGAACCGTGTTTTCGCCAAGGTGCTGCGCGACTTCGAGAACGAGCGTCTTGTTGTCGTTCGTCGTCGTCAGCGCGTTCAAGATCGCCGGAACTTCGCCTTCCGCGAATGTAACGTCAACAACAGCGCCGAGAACCTGCGAGATGTAACCTTTGGATTGTGCCATTTTCTTTTCTTCCTTACTTAATCAAGTCTATTAGTTTGTTTGCGTTCGGGCTCCGCCCGTAGCTTTGTGTTTCTGTAGCCTTTGCAACTCGCTCGGCATATTCTTTTATTCTTAAGCCATCCGCCTGAACCTGTTTTCTAAACGACTCCGACATCAATGCTTTTCTATCCATTAAACAGCTTCCGCTCCCGAAATAATTTCAATCAGTTCTTTCGTGATGTAAGCCTGACGCGCACGGTTGTAACGAACGGTCAAAGACTTGATCATGTCGCCAGCGTTACGCGTTGCATTGTCCATCGCCGTCATACGCGCGGCCTGTTCGCCCGCAGCGGAGTCCAGCAGTGCGCGGAACATCTGCACACCGAGATTTTTCGGCAACAACAACGCCAGCATTTCTTCTTCGTTCGGCTCGAACGTATACGGAGACGACAATTCCTCGCCCGTCAAAACATCGGTCTTGTTGGCTTTGGAGGTATCGTTCGCAGGCGCTTCGGCTTTGAACGGAATGATTTGTTGCGCGCTCGGCTTTTGCGTCAGAACAGAGACGAATTTGTTGTAAAGCACAGAGGCCACGTCGAATTCGCCGTTCTCGAACAAGGCCAGCACATATTGCGTGACTTCGTCGGCATCGGAGAAGTTCAGAGATTTTCCGCCGCCAAGCGTCACAAAGCTTTTCAGGATTTTGTCTTCGTGATCGCGCTTCAAAAGATCGCGTGCCTTGCGGCCCACGGTGACGAGCTTGACGATTTTGTCCTCGCCATGCAGACGGCGGATTTCCTGACGCGCCAGACGCACGAGGTTCGCGTTGAAGCCGCCGGCAAGACCGCGGTCGGAGGTAATGACCACGAGCAGATGCACGTTGTCTTTGCCAGTTCCGGCCAGAAGTTTCGGCGATGTCGCATTGATGGTCACGTTCTTCGAAACGCGGTCCATGATTTCGGCCATAGCGCGGGCATAAGGCTGCGCGGATTCCGCCTTGTCCTGCGCCTTCTTGAGTTTCGAAGCAGCAACCATCTTCATCGCCGAGGTAATCTTCCTCGTCGACTTCACGGACGCGATACTGTTTCTGTATTCCTTTAAGCTAGGCATCTAAAATCCCTTAGGCCGCTTTCTTGGTTGCGCCGGCGTAGTTGGCAACGAAGTTGGAAAGGAATTCCTTCAAGGACGCTTCGATACCGTCGATCTTCTGGTCTTTCTTAATGCCATCCAAGATCGCCTTGCCCGAAGAACGCAGGCTGTCCAGCAGCATGTGTTCGAAGCGGGAAACTTCGTTCACGGCAACCGTATCGAGGTAGCCTTTCGTTCCGGCGTAGATCACGCAGACCTGTTCTTCCACCGTCATCGGGGAGTACTGAGGCTGCTTCAAAAGCTGCGTCAGGCGCGCGCCGCGTGCCAGCAGTTTTTGTGTCGAGGCATAGAGGTCCGAAGCGAACTGTGCGAAGGCTTCCATCTCGCGGAACTGCGCGAGGTCGAGTTTGATCGTACCGGCAACTTGTTTCATCGCCTTGATCTGGGCGGCGGAACCAACGCGGGACACGGACAGACCGACGTTAATGGCAGGACGGATACCTTTGAAGAACAGACCCGTTTCCAAGAAGATCGGGCCATCGGTGATGGAGATCACGTTCGTTGGAATGTATGCGGACACGTCACCGGCTTGCGTTTCGATGATCGGCAATGCCGTCATGGAGCCGGCACCGAGGTCGTCGTTCACTTTGCAAGCGCGTTCCAGCAAACGGGAGTGAATGTAGAAAACATCGCCTGGGTAAGCTTCACGGCCCGGAGGACGACGCAGCAACAAGGACATCTGACGGTAAGCGACAGCTTGCTTGGACAGATCGTCGTACACGATCAGCGCATGCTGGCCGTTGTCGCGGAAATATTCGCCCATCGCGCAACCCGTGTAAGGCGCAAGGAACTGCATCGGCGCAGGATCGGATGCCGTCGCGGCCACAACAATGGAATATTCCATCGCGCCGTTTTCTTCGAGTTCGCGAACCAATTGCGCCACAGTCGAGCGTTTTTGACCGACAGCAACATAGATGCAGAACATGTGTTTTTTCGGGTCTGTATCTTTGTTGACGTTTTTCTGGTTGATGATGGCGTCGATGGCGACAGCCGTTTTACCCGTTTGGCGGTCGCCGATGATCAATTCGCGCTGACCGCGTCCGACAGGAACCAGAGCATCGATGGCTTTTACGCCCGTCTGCATCGGCTCGTGAACGGATTTACGCGCGATAACGCCCGGCGCTTTGACTTCGACGCGCGCGTATTGCGCATCCTTGATCGGGCCTTTGCCATCGATCGGATTGCCAAGACCGTCAACCACGCGGCCCAGAAGGCCTTTGCCGACCGGAACCTGGACGATCTGGCCCGTACGCTTGACGATATCGCCTTCTTTAATGTCGCGGTCCGCGCCGAACACGACGACGCCGACGTTGTCGGATTCAAGGTTCAAAGCCATGCCTTTGATGCCGCCCGGAAATTCCACCATCTCGCCGGCCTGAACGCGGTCCAGACCATATACGCGGGCAACGCCATCGCCCACAGACAGAACCGATCCGATTTCGGCCACATCCGCGGTCGCGCTAAAGTCTGCGATCTGCTTTTTCAGGATCTGCGAAATTTCGGCTGCTTTGATTTCCATTGTTTTTTCTTTCCTTATCTAAAGAGAATTTTCTTAAGCGGCTTGTGCGCCGTTGTATTTCATCGTGCGGGAGAGATTCTCCAGCTTCGCCTTGACGGAATCATCGATCATCAAAGAACCCAGCGTCACAACCACGCCGCCGATCAGGGCGGTGTTGACGGACGCATCGATCGCCACAGGCTGGCCGATCGTTTTAGAGAGCTGTTCTTCGAGCGCTTTTTTCTGTGCGGACGACAGGGCAACGGCGCTTTGAACCTTGGCGCGGACTTCGCCGCGGCGGCCCGAAATGGTCGCGGTTACAGCCTTCATGATGGCTTCGGCATCTTTCAGGCGACGGTTCGCCGCCAGCGTCAGAAGGAAGTTTTTGAAAAGAGGCGAGAATTTTGCCGCATCCGCCAAAGCCCCGACAGCGGCGGCCTGAGCAGATGCCTTCACCAACGGGGAACGGAGCATGGTCTTGAGGTCGCCGGAGGACGCCATCATGGCCGTAAAATCGGCGACATCCTGTTCGATTTGGGGAATCGCCCCCTGCTCTACGGCCAAATCGACCAGAGAAGAAGCGTATCGGAAGGCGGCAGTGCCTGAGGATCTATTATTAGAAGCCACGCATGTCCCTTGGGTAAATGTTCAAAAGTTGCGCATCTGATAGCACACGGGTCCCCCCGTTGCAAGTCTTGCGTTCCGCCGGACACAGCTGTTTTTCGCCAAGGATTTTCGTAAGGCTTTATCTAAAAATATGTAAAGTAAAAGGATGCATTTCCGCCAGCCCCAGCCAGATCTGGACCGCGTGGAAAATCAGGATATGCGCGACATAGAATTCCAGCGTCCTGCGGCCGCAAAACTGGATGACCCACACCGCCGGCGCAGGCAATTTTTCCGTCAGAGCAGGATATTCTTTGGGCGCAAACCGCACCAGCACGCCGAGCATCAGAACAAGCAGAGCCGCCCCTATTACGATTTTATAAATCAAATCAAAGCTGAAGAAGTAATAGCCGAGCTGGTAAAAGCCGTGAACGACCATGGCGATAGCGCAGAATTGCAGAATATCGTTCCAACGAAACGGCAGATTGTCGCGGTTGCGAACCATATAGCCCGCCATGGCGATCAGAAAAATCGCCGCCCCGTATTCAAGAAAAAGTCCCACAGGCACGCCTGCAAGAAAAAACAAAAAGGCTATGGGATAAAGGCTTTGCGGCTTTGCGCGCACGATGTTCATAACCGGATCGAGCAGAACGCGGCAAAAGATGATCGTACCCAATATATTTACAGGCAGGACCGCCTCGCCTGTCGCAAAATTGGAAAGGACGAGGATCAACATACCGATCCAGAGCTTTGGCGAAAGATCGCGGCTTTGCGCATAGCCGACCAAAAATATCCAGATCGGCGCGGACAGGCGGCCAATCGCGCGCGGCCAAAGCTCGTCAGGCATGAAATAAAAGCCGGCGTGGTCCACGACCATGAGCAAAAGGGCGGCGGCTTTCAATAGGTCGTAAGAGGTTAGATTGACGGAAATCCGCCCGACTGGACCGGAAATATTATTTGACATAAATATAAAACCTGTAGTATCAAGACCCCCTATCGTATCCCATTCCAACGGATGCGAAAACGAGGAGTTTTCCATTTATGTTCCGCCCCTACGAAGCAGACAGCCGTGTGATCGTTCTGGACGATGTGTCCCAGTTCGCGGACGTGCGCGGTTTTACAGGCGGCGTGCTCTGCCCTTATGACCCGTTCAGCAAGGATGATGAAAAAGCGATCAAACAGGCATTACGGGCCAAAATGACATGGAGCAAAATCAGCACCTATATCGATGAACCCGAGCAAGACGGCCTGCCCCCTTCCGTGCGCGAGGCGTTCAACACCATCAGCTGCGTGAAGCAAAACCTGATCGATGTGCATCATAAAATGATGATCGTTGCCAACTTTATCGTCGATGGCGGCAGAATGCACGAACACAACGGCGTATCAATAAATTATCCGCTGTCCGGCAAAAAAGGCATGGAGGTGGAAACAGCCGATGGACGTGGCGTTTGGCATACGCCACTTCGCCACATCTTTGCCTTCGACCACACCATAAGACACAGGTCGTATCCAGGCATCTCCCGCTTCAACCCCAAGATCAGTATTTTGTCGCTATAGCCATGAAACGCTTTGAAAAAGACGAACGGATTTTGGTAGCGGAAACGCCGTTTGAATTAAGAGCGTTCAGAAAACATTACAACAAGGATACGCCGGATATTACAGGCATCATATGCCCCTACACGCTTTTCAACGAACAGGATGGTGCCGAATTCGAACAAGCCCTGCTCAAAAGAATGGGCCTTAAAGATCCGTTTTGCATTGCCGTCGATCTCAAGCAGGACACATCCCTGCCACATGCAAAAAAAGCCGTATCGAAACTAAAGCGTGTTTTTGAGCATATTACTTCACATACGCCTTCCAATATATTGGTCGAAGTCAATTCGTCACTGGTCACGATCCCCCACCCTCATGAAGGCGTGACCTATGCATGGCGAAGAGACAGCACGATGGGTGTAGATATTGCCGGAAAAGCCTATGCGTTTCCTGAAAGACATATCGTTGCCTTTAACCGCATGATGGATCACAAATCACCGAATTTAGGATTTGATCAACGCGACCCAAGAATCAACTTCCTTATGAGTTAAAAAAAACTCTGCGGGTCCATGTCGATCTGGACGCGGACGGTGGAAGGGATTTTGAGATCGCCGATCCAAGCATCAATGGATTTCTGGATATCGATGTTCTTTTCAGCGCGAACCAAAAGACGGCGGCGGAATTTTCCGCGCAGGCGATACATCGGCGCATCCGCTGGCCCCAGCGTTTGAATCCCCTGCCCGTGCGGCGAGCTTTGGCCGAGCGCTTTCGAAACCTCGATCACCAGTTTTTCATCTCGGCCCGAAACGATAATCCCCGCAAGACGCGTAAACGGTGGCATCTTCGCGGCTTCGCGGGTAGCGGCCTCCACTTCCAAAAATTCATCGCGGTTGTTGCTGGCCAGCGCCTGCATGACGCGGGATTCCGGCATGTAGGTTTGCAGGTAAACATGGCCCTTGTCCGCTTCACGTCCCGCACGGCCCGCAACCTGATGCAACAACTGGAATGTGCGTTCGGAGGCGCGCAAATCCCCGCCCGACAATCCCAGATCCGCATCGACAACGCCAACGCAGGTCAGACGCGGGAAATGGTGCCCCTTGGCGATGATCTGCGTGCCGATGATGATGTCGATGCGGTGTTCGCGGATATCATCGAGAATTTTTTTCATCTGATCGTGCGTTTCGGCCGTATCGCTAGATAAGATAACCGTGCGGGCTTCGGGAAAAGTTTCCTTCACCTCTTCCAGAATACGCTCTACACCGGGCCCGCAAGCCACAAGCGTATCGGCCTCACCGCATTTCGGGCAGGTCGGCGGAATGCGCGTATCAAAGCCGCAATGATGGCAATGAAGCTTGTTCGTCTTGCGGTGTTCGATCAGCCATGCCGTGCAACGCGGACATTCAAAGCGATGGCCGCAAGACCGGCAAAGCGTCAGCGGTGCGTAACCGCGGCGGTTCAAGAACAGCAAGACTTGGCCGTTGTCTTCCGTGATTGTTTTTTTCATCGCCGCCGCCAGCGTGGGCGAAATAAAATGCTGGCGTTCCGGCTTGTCGGCCTTCAGATCAACAATGTGAACGTCGGGCAATCCTGCGCCGCCATGGCGATCAGGCAGGTGCAGATGTTCGTACTTGCCGAGCCAGACATTCTGCATGGTCTCAAGCGACGGCGTGGCAGAGACAAGCACGACAGGGATTTTTCCCATGTGCGCACGCACGACAGCCATGTCGCGGGCATTATAAATCACGCCCTCTTCTTGCTTGTACGCAGGATCATGCTCTTCATCGACGACGATGATGCCAAGATCCTTGTATGGCAAAAACAACGCTGACCGTGCGCCGACGACAACGCGGCTCTCCCCGCTCGCCACGCCGCGCCATGTGACTTTGCGTTGATGATCCGAAAGCGACGAATGCCACAGCGCGGGCGCGCAACCGAAACGATCCTTGAACCGCCCGAGGAAGGCGTTCGACAGCGCGATTTCAGGCAGCAGAATGAGCGCCTGTTTTCCGGCCTTGAGCGCGGCGGCGATGGCTTCGAAATAGACTTCGGTTTTACCCGAACCTGTCACGCCGTCGAGTAGCGAAGCGCAGAAGATGTTCTTCTCGATCTCTCCCGTCAAATGATCGGCCGCTTTTTTCTGGGATGGAGAAAGCGTCGCGCCATGGCGTTCCATATCCGGACGGCGGCAGGGCGGCGGCTCCGCCAGCGCGGTTTCAATCAAATATCCTTTTTCAACGAGTGTTTTGATGACGCTCGTTCCGCATCCGGCTTCACGCGCCAGTTCGGATTGTTTGCGGGCAAGGCCATCCTTGGCCACATCGATCACGCGTTTGGCGGCAGGCGATAAACCATCTTTGGTCTGCTGCATACCGTCCGCGATGCGATAGGCGCGAATGTCTTTGGGCTTTTCCAGCGCCGCAGGAACGGAAAGCGAGAGTTTTAAAAACTGGCCCAGCGGAGTCATGGTGTAATGCGCAGCCCAATCGAGGAATTTGCGGTGCGCCTCAGGCATCGGCGGGAGGTCGTAATTGGAGACGACGGATTTAAGCTTTTTAGCATCAACCTTGTCGCCGCCGCTTCCACCCCAGACGACCCCCGGCACAGTCCGTTGGCCCAGCGGCACGACAACGTAATCACCGTCCCCCGCGCCGATTCCGGCTGGAACGTCATAATCGTAAGCCTTATCAACAGGATAAGGGACTAAAACGGATTTCACGGCCATGGGCCAAGAATACGGGTTTGCTCGCTTGATTCAATGGTCGATATTTATTGACATAATATTAAATTGTTGGCATAGTCCGCCCATACAAAAACTAACGCTCGGTGGCAGAATTAAAATGTTTTCTTTGCTGAAAAAACTGTTCAACTGTGAGTCCTCCGCCGCTCGTATCTGGCCGTGGCCGCAGGATCGTTACGTCGATGTTCCCGCTGTCATTTTCACGCAACCCGCCCGCGAGCATTTCGTCAAAAAATACGCCAATCTTTCGCACGCCGGAAAATATCTGCGTGAGATGCAAGGATATATACGCAATACACCTGGCATTGACTCCGACGACATCCTTTTCAAAAAAGCGCGCCATCTGGGCGGCTGTATAGAATACGTGGCAAGCGCCATCGAAAACGCGCCCAAAACAGACAAATATGTTCGCCTTCCCGATTACCACGTCGAAAAACTGGTAAAATCCTATGCCGATATCATAACCTTCGCAAACCGCTACCTTAGGCGTGACGAAGATGTTTCCGTGCTACCCACAACGAGTTCCATCTTGTACTACACAAACACGCAACACGCCGCCCTAACCGATTTTGCCGATACCGTACAACACATGCATGGCGTGGTAATGGATGCCATCATCACCCGCAATCAAATGGCCGAACGCGCCCAAAGACGCCAGCAACCTGTTGCCGTCTATAATTAACGTCAACAGCCCCTTGCCGTTTCACAGGCGAGCCTTTATAGAGTGTGGAAACCCATTCATTATGAAGGACGCCCCGCCCCATGAAATTCTTCGTCGATACCGCCGATATCAATGACATCAAAGACCTCGCCTCGACAGGTCTTCTAGACGGCGTAACAACCAACCCGACGCTGATCGCCAAATCGGGCAAGCAGTTCATCCCGCTGATCGAAGAAATCTGCAACGTGGTCAAAGGCCCCGTCTCCGCCGAAGTCGCCAGCACGGATTACGAAACGATGATCAAGGAAGGCAAGAAACTGGCCGCCATCGCGGACAATGTTGCGGTGAAAGTTCCGCTAACGCCCGCCGGCTTGAAAGTGTGCAAAGAGCTGTCCGATACGGGAACGATGGTCAATGTCACGCTATGTTTCAGCGCGGCCCAAGCGATCCTCGCCGCAAAAGCGGGCGCGACCTTTATCTCGCCCTTCGTTGGCCGCCTCGACGACCTGTCGCAGGACGGTATGCAGCTGATCGCCGATATCGTGCAGATCTACGCCAACTACCCCGAATGGTACACCGAAGTTCTGGTGGCTTCCGTGCGCCACCCGATGCACATCATCGATTCCGCCAAAATGGGCGCCGATGTCGTGACCTGCCCGCCCAATGTTATCAAGCAGCTTTACAATCACCCGATGACGGACAAGGGCCTTGCCGCCTTCGTCGATGACTGGAAAAAAACAGGCCAATCCATCCTGTAATCACGCAAAAGATCAACAAAAACCGCCCTTCAGGGCGGTTTTCTTTATCAGAGCATTACGCGATATTTTTATCCGTGAATTGTGCGGCCAAAGTAGCTGTAAAATCTACGACGGACGGATACCGGATATTTTCATCTCGACAGAGAGCAAATCGCGCACAACAAGATCGTAGCCGGTTGTAATGCGCAATCCATCCATCGGATCATAGTGATCCGCATCAAGCGGTTTCAGACGATCCGCCAGCTCCGCCATAGGATCTGGATACAGGATGCGTTGTTCCATCGGCATATCCGCCAGCATTTTGAACGCGTCTTTGAACGACGGCAATGAGCGGATCACCGCTTCTTCCGGCGCATTTTTATGGACAGTTTGATTGCCGTTCATTTCCTCGATCAGGTTGAGAGCACGGATGGCGCGGCGGTTGCCCTTGTTCAAGCGCTCGAATTCCTTAAGTTTGGCAAAATCACTTTCGGCATCATGCGATGTTTTGGCCGTGCGCCATTGCATGAGAAGAATAACTTCGTACCCGCGGTTTTCGGCAAAGGCGCGCTTCAACAAGCTATGCTTGCATTTCTTCTTGGCCGACCAGCCATCCGTATCATACATGGCAAAACCCCGTTTTTTCTTCTTCTTGCATATTAGAAAAAACTCTTTTTTCTAAAAAAGCAAAGATTAATTGCGCAAATCCCCTGAATTTTGGAATTCAACGCCCCTCCCCGCCCGTGATAGACTAAGGCCAGAGGTAACGATTCATGTCCGATGCAATGACCGAAATAGATCAAGACATTACGGCTGCAGACGTTCTGGCGTTCTTGAAAAAGAACCCGAAATTCCTGCAGCAGAACCCAAGCGCGGTGGATTTCCTGCACCCGCCCAAAAGCGGCGACCGCAAGGTGAAGGATTTCATGTCGTTCATGGTCGAGCGCCTGAAGCAGGACAAGGAAAAGGTCGTCACCACAGCGCGCGAGCTGATCGACAATGCGCGCTCCAACATGAACAACCAGCAGCGCATCCAGAATGTGATCCTGCGCCTGCTCGAAGCGACCACGTTCGAAGAATTCATCCAGATCATCACCATGGATATGGCGACGATGCTGGACACGGATATCTGCGTCCTCGTGGTTGAATCCGACGGCACCGATATTCCGCATATCCATACGAGCGGCATCCGCATGGTGCCCGCCGGAACCATCGACAAATGGATGAGCGGCAAGAACGCGCTGCTTCAATCCAACATCAGCGGCATCGAGGTGATATACGGCGGCGCCTACACCCTGGTGCAGTCCCAAGCTCTGCTCCGCGTCGATATCTCCATGAATACGCCGCCCGCCGTGCTTGCTTTCGGAAGCCGGGATCCTATGATGTTCGAGGACGGCCAAGGCACGGACCAGATCGGATTCCTCGCCCGCGTGGTCGAAAGACAATTCCGTAGCTGGCTACAGCTCCCCTCTTAAGAAAAGGATAGATTCAAGATGAAACAAAAAATCGCCGTTATCATCGGCAGCACACGCAAGGATTCCATCAACAAAAAGCTGGCCGGTGCGCTGGAAAAGCTCGGCGCGGACAAGTTCGAATTCACGAACGTCGCCATCGACAAGTTGCCCCTGTTCAACCAGGACCTTGAAAGCGAAAAGCCCAAAGAAGTTCTGGCGTTTGTTGAAGAGATCAAAAAATTCAATGCCGTTCTGATCGTCACGCCCGAGCACAACCGCTCCATCCCCGCGGCCTTGAAAAACGCCATCGACTGGGGCACGCGTCCCGCCGTCGGCGGCAATATCTGGAAAGATATGGCCGTCGCCACCGCCGGAACATCGCCGGGCGGAATCGGCACCGCGCTGGCGCAGGAGCATCTGCGCCATATCTTCCTATGCTATGGCCGCGTCGTCATGGGCGGCGAATTGTACCTGCAAATGAAAGAAGGCCTGATCGACGATGCGTTCAACGTGACCAACGAGGACACGAAGAAATTTCTGCAAGGCTATATCGACCGCCTCGCCGCCTTCACATCAAAAGAAGCCGCGCCGAGCAAGATGGCGGCGTAACTACGCATGATGAAGGACGACATTCTCGAAAAATGCGCGTCCGACCTCGCCGCTGCGCTGCGCGATTGGCAGCAATGGCTGAAGGTTGAAAAAAACGTCAGCAAGCACACCTTGCGCGCCTACAGCGGCGATCTCTCGCAATTCGTCTCGTTCCTGTCCAACCACAAAGGAAAAGCCCTGAGCATCGCCGATGTGTCGGATGCGAGCTTAAGCGAATTCCGAAGCTGGATGTCGCGCCAGACCATGAACGGCCGCGCCAACGCAAGCCGCGCACGCACGCTCTCAGGCTTAAAAAACTTCCTGTCGTGGATGGACAAGCAGGGCCTCGCCCACAACGCCGCGATCAAAACGGTGCGCACGCCCAAACTTCCCCGCAAGCTCCCCCGCCCGCTGCACGAAGCGCAAGCCTTCAACATCATGAACGATATGGGCGACGGCGATTGGGTCGGTTTGCGCGACCGCGCGCTGTTTACATTGTTATACGGCTGCGGACTTCGGATCGACGAAGCGCTTTCCCTCGATATTGTTCACCTGCCGCGCGACGGTTTTCTGCGCGTCATCGGAAAAGGCCGCAAAGAACGGCAAGTGCCCGTCCTGCCGCAAATCGAAAAAGCCTTGACCGAATACCGCGCCGCCTGCCCGTACGGCGAGGATTCCGCGCGGCCCCTGTTCATCGGCGAAAAGAACGGCAAGCGGCTCAACCAAGGCGTCGCGCAAAAAGCCATGCGCGACCTGCGCCGGAAATTGGGACTGCCCGAAACGGCGACACCGCACGCGCTCCGCCATTCGTTCGCCACGCATCTGCTCCAGAACGGCGCGAATTTGCGCGAAATTCAAGAGCTTCTCGGCCATGCTTCGCTGTCCACCACCCAGCGCTATACCGATATCAATGCCGAAGAAATGCTGGCCATTTACCGCAAGGCGCATCCGCGCGCGCAAGGGTGAGTGAACTTTTTTGCCGTTGCGGCGTTTTCTTTCCATGAAAAAGATATTTTCAGGGGATGAGAAAATGAAAAAATATGCATCGGCCATAGTATTGCTGATTGTTCTGTGCGGCCTTGCCGCCACGGGACGCGCCAAAATCATGGGCAACAACGAGGACGCGCACCGCAGCGGCGAAGACAAAAAAGCCGCAAGCGTGCAAACAGTATCGCCCGAGAAATTCCAGCCGATCAAGGCCGAAGTGCTCGACAAAACGCCGTCGCACTACACGATCGACGTCAAAAAGCTGGCCAACATGAGCGCCGATGACGATGCGCCGGTCTTTGCCGTCTATGTGACGAGCGACGTTCCAGCAAAATGCGGCGATTTCCGCAAACTGGAATTAAGCTATAAAAAACCGGAAGAATACAAGCGCCAGTTCGACCTGAGCGAGCATCCCGATGTTTTGAAAGCCATCGACAATTACGGCTGCGTGGTGATGAAGAACATCCCCGCCAAAGGATAAAAAAAGCCCCCGTTGAAGGGGGCTTTTTCTTTATTTCACTGCCGGAATAAGGCTGTTTTGAAGAAGCGGCACAATTTCGCTGCGCTCTGCGCGTTCTTCAGCTTCGCGCTTTTGCGCACTTGCCTTGTGACCGCTCGCAACTTCTGCCAAAGCCATTGTTGCGGATTTTCCTGTGGTCTGTGTTTTCGTCATTTTCTACTCTTTAGTTCACACCTTATTATATCCGTCTGTC